>NZ_JBBCIR010000034.1:0-15295 GCF_037189885.1 Paludisphaera sp. | reverse complement strand
CGTCTCGCTGTCATTCACGATCGACCGGATTGTCAAAGATCGGCGACCTGACTTCGTAGCAAGGTCTTCGCTGACCTTCCTACGCCGCGTGTCGCCTTCGAGTTCGCCCCGCCGTCGACGATTTCGGCCGACCCGTCGTTGTTGACCAGGTCGGCCGTGTGTTTGTCGTCGTGGCGTTGTTCGCTCGACAGGGGTAATACTACCAGAGGATCGCCTGGGGTCAACAACCCACCGGGATTTCTCCGCGGATTTTCCGGCGAGGGCCTTTCGACCCGCCCGCGCGGCCCCTAGGATATCGGTCGCTTCTCTTGGCCGGCGCCGCACTTCGGGCGTCTGGTTTGCTCGATTCCTGGCCGACCTGGTCGTGGTCGGTGAGTTGGGAGGGAGACGACGTGACGTCCGGATCCTTGCTGCTGGCCGCCGGTGCCCCGTTGATCTCGATGGGTCCGCTGGACGTCGTGATCATCGCGGTCTACTTCGTGGTGGTCCTGGGGATCGGCTTCTATCTGAAGAGGTACGTCAGCACGGGGGACGACTTCTTCATGGCGGGCCGGAAGATGACGGCCTGGATCGCGGGGCTGAGCTTCATCTCGGCGAACCTCAGCTCGCTGGAGACGATGGGCTGGTCGGCGATGGCCTATCAGTACGGGATGCTGGGCGCGCACGCGTACTGGTTCGGGGCGATCCCGGCGATCCTGTTCCTGGCGATCGTGATGATGCCCTTCTATTACATCTGCAACACGCACTCGGTGCCGGGGTACCTGAAGCTGCGGTTCGGGCTGGGGACGAGCGCCCTGGCGGGGATCTCGTTCTCGGTGCTGACGGTGCTGGTGAGCGGGGCGAGCATGTTCGCGATGGCGAAGATCCTCAACCTGCTCCTCGGCTGGGACATGAACGTGAGCATCTGGGTGTCGTCGCTGACGGTGGCCCTCTATGTGATGCTGGGGGGCCTGGTCTCGGCGGTGTTCAACGAGGTGCTCCAGTACTTCCTCATCTGGTTCGGGTCGCTGCTGATCCCGGTGCTGGGGCTGATCGACGCCGGGGGGTGGAGCGGGCTGGTGGAGAAGATCCACCGGAACGTGCCGGTGATCCACCCGACGGTGGGTAACGCCAACTTCACCAGCCTGTGGAGCAACCTCGGGTCGTTCGAGGCGAACCCGATGGGGGTGGACTGGATCGGGATGGTCTTCGGCCTGGCGGTGGCGGTGGGCTTCGGCTATTGGTGCACCGACTTCCTCCAGGTGCAGCGGGTGATCGTGGCGAAGGATCTCCGGGCGGCGCAAAACGGGACGATCATCGGCGCGGCTCTCAAGATGTGCGTGCCGCTGATCGTGACGCTGCCGGGGCTTTTGGGGCTGGCGGTGCTGCTGAACGGCGACGGCACCCCGATGGTGCTGGTCTCCGAGGCCGACCCCCGGGCGAACATCACGCACCGCACCTACAACGACGTCCTGCCGCTCCTCATGGGTCGATACCTCGGCCCCGGCCTGCTGGGGCTGGGGGTGACGGCGATGATCGCGGGGTTCATGTCGGGGATGGCGGGGAACGCCAGCGCGTTCGCGACGGTCTGGACCTACGACGTCTACCGGGCGCTGATCCGTCGCAACGCCAGCGACGCCCACTATCTGGCGATGGGGCGGATCTGCTCCGTCCTGGGGATCTTGATGTCGGTGGGGACGGCGTACGCGCTGTTCTACTTCTCCAACATCCTGGAGTTCCTCCAGGTGCTGATCTTCTTCTTCATCGTGCCGCTGTTCGGCGTGGTGATCCTGGGGATGTTGTGGAAGCGCGCGACGCCGGCCGGGGCGTTCACCGGCTTCTTGACGGCGATCCTGGCGTCGATGGCGATGTGGGCGTTCGTCCACACGTTCCCGGACGGGCATCGCCCCGCGCCGACGGCGTTCCTCGACGCTGGCGCGGTGGTGTCGGTGGAGAAGGCCGGCGAGGGGGAGTCCGAGGCCGTGACGCGGGTGACCGTGGAGTCGGGGACCGTGCGCTCGACCAACGTGCCCATCCAGCCCGACGGCGACGCGCCGTTCCTGGCCGGGGATCGCGTCCTGGACAAGGAGGCGCGGACCCCCGCCCAGGTCGCGACGAAGGGGGGGCCCGAGCCGACGCGGCTGATCGCCCCCGACGTGACCCTCGCCGGGACGAACCGGCCCGACAGGTTCGGCGCGGAGGGGGTCGAGGTCGTCCTGAAGCCGGGGGTGCGGGTGGTGGCTTCCGACGTGACGCAGGCGTTCAACCCGGCCGAGTTCAACCCGGCGCATTCGAAGTACGTCGCCCGATCCGAGAAGGCGAAGCCGATGGCGGTGAACGTCTACACCGCCATGTGGACGCTGCTGATCTGCATGTCGGTGATCGTGGCCGTCAGCCTGTTCACCAGGCCCAAGCCCGAATCGGAGCTGCGTAACCTGGTACTGGGGCTGACCCCGATGCCGGATCGCGGGCCGGTCGCCTGGTATCACTCGCCGAAGTTCTGGGCCAGCGTGGTGGCGATCGCGCTGGTGGGGCTGAACATCCTCTTCTGGTGATGGCGTGGGCCGCGAGGAGGGCGCATGGGCCACCGCCGGTCGGTTCCTCTCCATCAGGAGAGCGGCCGTCGGAGGTGGGCCATGGCGTTCCCTCGGCTCGTCAACTACCGCCGAAGTCAGCTCCAAGAGCCTGGATGTCAGAGGCTTGCGTTTATTCTATACAAATTCTATAGACTAAGACGATATTAGTCTTGCGGGCGGGCTTCGAGGGGCCGATAATGCGTCGGCGTCGCGGGGGAGAGAAGGCGGCCTCGTGATGCGAGGGGACGTCGCCAGGGGATGGTGGAGATGTCGATGAACGACCGAGTGATCGCGACCGGGGGGGGAAGCCGGACGAGCCCGGTCGGCCCCCGAGACTCGGAGCTGGAGCAGATTCGCGAGGCGGTGCGCGGGATTCGCTATGGCGAGGTCCGCGTCATCATCCAGGACGGGCTGATCGTCCAGATTGAGCGGCTGGAGAAGCAGCGGTTCCGCTGAGACGGGCCGCGTCGCCGACTCGACCACGAGAGGCGTGTCGAATCCCACCAGGTATTGCGGGCGGGCGACCGGATCGACCGGAGCCGGGCCGCGCGAGTCCGGAGGATGGCATGTCTCTTTCGCCCAACCGGGGCGGGCGCGTCCCGACCCCGACCAGGTTCCCGGCGCGCCGGGGTTTCACGTCGATCGATCCGAGTCCGCCCGGCCGAGCCGGCGCGACGCCGGCGCCGCGCGCCGGCTCCGGCCGGATTCTCGGGGATTGCTCCGTCGACCCGATGGGCCGGTCGTTCGCCGCGACGGCCCGGGGCGAGTTCGTGGCGTCCTCATGCCGCCGACGGCGGGGGCCCGCGTGATCCAAGACCGAGAATCCCGAGGACGTCTTGCCATGAACTTGCGACTACTTTCCATGCTGGCCGCCACGTTCGCCGTCGCGGCTGTCGCGGCCGGGGCCGGGGGCGGGGAGGCCATCCCGGCCGGGGCCGACGAGGCGGCGAAGCTCGACTTCTTCGAGCGGAAGGTCCGCCCCCTGCTCGTGGACAACTGCTACAACTGCCATTCGGCGAACACCAAGGCGGCGAGCGGCCTGCGGGTGGACGACCGCAACGGCCTGCTTGCCGGCGGCGACCGGGGCCCGGCCGTGGTGCCGGGCGATCCGGAAGAGAGCCTCCTGCTGCAATCGGTGGCGCATCAGGACGACGCCCCCCGGATGCCGCCGAGGAAGAAGCTGGGCGAGGAGGAGGTCGCTATCCTCTCGCGATGGATCGCCGAGGGGGCCGCGTGGCCGGGCGAGGCCGTCGCCGCGACCCAGGCGACCGACGACGCGGAATACGCCGCCCTCCGCGCCGAGCATTGGGCCTGGCAGCCGCTGAAGGCAACGACGGTCCCCGACGTCCGCGACGCCGCGTGGCCGCGCGGGGAGGTGGACCGCTTCATCCTCGCGAAGCTCGAGGAGTCCGGGCTCGCCCCGGTCGGCGACGCGGACCGGGCGACGCTCATCCGGCGCGTCGCGTTCGACCTGACCGGCCTGCCGCCGACGCCCGAGGAGGTCGACGCCTTCGTCGCCGACTCGTCGCCCGACGCCCTGGAGCGGGTGGTCGACCGGCTGCTGGCCTCGCCCGCCTTCGGCGAGCACTGGGGGAGGCACTGGCTGGACGTCGCCCGCTACGGCGAGTCGACCGGCTCGTCGCGGAACCTACCGTATCCCCACGCCTGGCGGTATCGCGACTACGTCGTGGACGCCTTCAATAGCGACAAGCCGTTCGACCGCTTCGTGCGCGAGCAGATCGCCGGGGATCTCCTGCCGGCCGAGACCCAGGCCGAGAGGGACGAGTTGGCCGTCGCGACCGGCTTCCTCGCGATCGGCCAGAAGGACGTGAACCAGCGGTTCAAGGTGAGGTTCGTGATGGACAACGTCGACGAGCAGATCGACGTGGTGACGCGCGGGCTGCTCGGCGTGACGGCCAGTTGCGCCCGCTGCCACGACCACAAGTTCGACCCGATCCCCACGAAGGACTACTACGCCCTGGCGGGCATCTTCCGTAGCACCGACCTGTGCGCGGGGGTCCGCAACAAGATGGGGGGGAGCGGGCTGGACTACTACGACAACGCCATGCTCATCCCGCTGGGCGACCACGCCGAGGAGGAAGCCCCGGGGCTGGCGGAGAAGGTCGCGGAGGCGACGAAGGCGTTCGAGGAGGCCCGCGCCGAGTTCCAGAAGATCCGCGGCACGCCGGAAGGGCTGAAGGTCCAGGCGAACGGCCGCCCGCTCCAGTATCGATACCGCATGAAGATGGTCGATCGCCAGAACGCATTGCTGGCGCTGACCGATCCGGCGGCGCGGGGGAAGGTGGCGATCGGCGTACGCGACGCGAAGGAGGTCGGCGACACCGAGATCCGCGTCCGGGGCGAGGCCGAGCTGTTGGGCCCGGTCGTCCCGCGCGGGTTCCTGTCGGCGGTGCCGGTTTCCAACGCGCCGGAGATCCCCTCGCATCAGAGCGGCCGGAAGGAGCTGGCGGACTGGATCGTCAGCCCGGAGAACCCGCTCACGCCGCGAGTGTTCGTCAACCGGGCGTGGCACCACCTGTTCGGCCGGGGGATCGTCAAGACGATCGACAACTTCGGCGTCAACGGGGAGGCCCCGACCCACCCCGAGCTGCTCGACCACCTGGCGGCGAAGTTCGTCGCCGAGGGCTGGTCGGTCAAGAAGCTGGCGCGGTCGTTGGTGCTATCGCGGGCCTATGGACTGTCGGCCGAGTCGCGCGAGGCCGAGTTCGCCGCCGACCCGGACAACGGCCTGGTGTGGCGCCACTCCCCCCGGCGGTTGACCGGCGAGGAGATCCGCGACGCGATGCTCGCCGCGGCCGGCACGCTCGACCCCTCGCGCCCGGAGGGCTCCCCCGCCGCGACGCTGAAGGTGATCGAGATGCCCAACAACGGCCCGGAGGCGCGGCGGATCATGGAGGAGGCCCACGCGAGCGCCCGCCGCGCCGTGTACCTCCCCCTGGTTCGCGGGGTGACGCCGACGTCGCTGGAGGTGTTCGACTTCGCCGATCAGGGGGCCGTCTCCGGGGGACGCGAGACGACCACGGTCCCCACCCAGGCCCTGTACTTCCTCAACGACGCGCTGGCGCGGCGGGAGTCGTTGAAGCTGGCCGAGCGCTTGCTCGCCCGCGACGAGCTGGACGACGCGGGCCGGGTCGAGCTGGCGTACCGGCTGACGTTGGGCCGTTCCCCGTCGGCCGCGGAGGCCGACCGCGCCCGGGAGTTCCTCGGCGAGTTCGAGGCGATCGTCGCCGCCGAGCCGCCCCCGGAGCCCGAGTCGACGCCCGAGCCCGCCCCGGCCCCGGCGATCGCCGCGGCCTCCGACGCCGCGACGGCCCAGGTGATCGACCCCGACCAGGTCATCCCCGTCGACGCGCCGGTGAAGGAGGAGGTCGTCCGCGCCTCCAGTCCTCGCACCGCCGCCTGGGCCGGCTTCTGCCAGGCCCTGATCGGCTCGGCCGAATTCCGCTACGTCAGGTGACGCCCCGTCGCGCCCCCTTCCCGCGCGGGAGGGGGGCGACGGCCTCGCGACCCATCACGCCCCGTGCATCAGCTATCTCCATAAAGGATCGATTCATGTCCCGTTTCCCCGAACTCCCCATCGTCGACGGCCTCTCGCGGAGGCAGGTTCTGCGCAGCGCCGGGACCGGCTTCGGCATGCTGGCCCTGGCCGGGCTGCTCGGCGAGGCCGCCCCGAAGGCCCGCGCGGCGGGCCCCTCGGCCCCGGGTCCGGGCCCGCTGGCGCCGAAGGCCCCGCATTTCCCGACGAAGGCCAAGCGGATCATCTTCCTGTTCATGAACGGGGCGATGTCCCAGATGGACACGTTCGACTACAAGCCCCGTCTCCAGAAGGACGACGGCAAGGTCGGCCCCGGCGGCGGGACGCTGACCGGCTCCAGGTTCAAGTTCGCCCAGCACGGCGAGACGGGGACGTGGGTCTCCGAGCTTTACCCGAACGTGGCGCGGCACGTCGACAAGCTCTGCTTCATCCGGGGCCTGCACACCGACACCCCCGCGCACCCGGAGGCGGTGATCCAGCTCCACACCGGCGCGCGGGTGGCCTCGCTGACGCGGCCGTCGCTGGGGGCGTGGCTGCTCTACGGCCTGGGGACCGAGAACCAGGACGTGCCGGGCTACGTCACCATCAACCCGCCGGCCAACTTCGGCGGGGCGCTGAACTACGGCAGCGCGTTCCTCCCGGCCCACTTCCAGGGGACGCGGATCAGCGACGTCGGCTACGTGCCGAACCTCAGGGCCCAGGCCGCGTCGGCGCTCCAGCGGCGTCAGATCGACCTCGTCCAGTCGATGAACCGCGATCTGGCCGCGACGCCCGGCGCGCCCGACGAGCTGGATGGCGTCATCGCCTCATATGAGCTGGCGTTCCGGATGCAGGGCAAGGTGCCGGAGCTGCTGGACATCTCCAGCGAGCCGCAATCGGTGCTGGACGCCTACGGCGTGAAGCCGGGGCCGGCGGGGAGCTTCGCCCGGCAGTGCCTCATGGCCCGTCGGCTCAGCGAGGCCGGCGTGCGGTTCGTCGAGGTCGCCCAGCCGGGCTGGGACCACCACACGAACCTGCACAACGGCCTCATCACCAACGCCCGCAACACCGACCAGCCCACCGCCGCCCTGCTCGCCGACCTGGAACAGCGGGGGCTGCTGGACGAGACCCTCGTCCTCTTCGGCAGCGAGTTCGGCCGCCAGCCGACCGCCCAGGGGGCCGACGGCCGCGACCACAACATCACCGGCTATCCCATGTGGCTCGCCGGCGCGGGGGTGAAGAAGGGCTTCTCATACGGGGCGACCGACGAGTACGGCCTCAACGCCGTCGAAGGCCGCATGCACACCAACGACCTGCACGCCACGCTGCTGGCCCTGATGGGCCTGGACCACACCCGCCTCACCTACCGCCACGCCGGCCGGGACTTCCGCCTGACCGACGTCGCGGGCGAGGTCGCCACGGAGATCTTCGCCTGACCCGGGCGGATCAAGGCGTCGCGCCCGAGGGCAATTCCAGCGCCTCGGGCGCGGCGGCCGCGGGGTCGGCGGGGATTTCCATGATCTCGCGCAGCTTGGCGTGTTCGTTCTTCGTCTCGCCGCCGGTGACGAGGGTGAATCGGCCGTCCTTCGCGAAGGCGTCGATGTTCATCACCGGGTTGCTGTCGGCGGTGAAACGGGCCTTCGTGAGCGGGACGGCCTTCCCGGCGACGGTCTTGAGCCATGCGTTGGAGAACTCGGCGCGGCGGGCGCGGGTGGCGGAATCGCGGTCGCGCTTGAAATCCTCGATGAAGGCGTAGTAGCCGCCGAGGTCCCGGCCGCCGGTGATCGTGGAGAAGGTGACGAGCTTCTTCCAGGCGTTCTCCTCGGGGTGGTGGAACCAGCCGGTGTACTCGGTGCGGTCGCCGTCGACCTTCGAGGAGACCATGAACCTATAGGTTTCGCCGACCTTCCAGTCGTAGTCGTAGAACGACTGGCCGCCGCTCCCCTCGCCGCCGAACCGCTTGACGCGGAGCTTCTCGTCCTGGTGGAGCAGCTTCGTGCGGTTCTCGGGCTTCTGGGCGTTGGGGTCGTCGCTCTCGGAGTCCCAGACGGAGAAGATGATCAGCTTCTTGCCGTTGGCCAGCTCCTGGATGCCGAAGTACCCCTTGTCCCAGCCGCAGACCATGAAGTAGGTCCCGGGGGCGGACTCGCGGACGGTGATCTCGTTGTGGAAGGCGGACCCGGCCTCGCCGGGATACCCCAGGTGGACCGACCGGCAGGCGATCCCCTCCAGGCGTTCGTCGGCCCTCGCCGCCAGGGTCGTCGTCGCCAGCATGGCCGCCAGGGCGGCCCATCGAATCCGTCGCGTCATGGCCTCGCGTCTCCGGTCGGGATCGGTCGTGCTTCCTCCACCGATCAGACCGGCCCGACGCGGGTTCGTCAACCGGCGCGATCCCCCGCCGCGACCCGGCGACGCGGAAGCATCATTCCGGCGGCTTCGGGCCGGCGGGCGCGTGTCCGGCTCCGACGCCATCCCAGCGCTCGGGGGGGACCAGCCGGACCTCCCCGTCCTCCCAGGTCACGACCGGCGTCCCCGTCTCGCGAGCCCGGCGCAATGCGGATTCCCAAGCCTTGCGGAAGGCGGCCTCGACCTGTCGTGTCTGCGGGAGCTTTATTTTATCCATCATTCCACGCTCCTGGAGGAGACGACCGCGGCATAGGTGGCGGGGTCGTGGACGATCACGGTCGCTTCTTCCTCATTATGATGCTCCGCCACAAGGGCGGGCGGCTGACGCGAAGCGTCGAAGATCCACCAGTCGTCCGCCAGGGTGGCATACAGGGCGCCGAAGTTCATCAGTCCGGCGTTGAACCGGCGGCGGATAGCGGGCTCGGGGATATCATGTCCACCCTGGCGTGCCCGGTTGGCGACCCGAGCCACGGCCAGGTCGGCGGCGGGGAGCCAGAGGAAGAACAGGTGGATACGGTAGCCATGCTCCCGGAGGCGCGTCAGGATTGGGACGTAGGTACGCCCCGAGAGGGTGGTCTCGAACGCGAAATCCGAGCCCGCCGCCGCTAGCTCCTGGATGCGGGTGAGCACCAGACGCCCCGCCCGCATCGCCTGCGACTCGGGCGCGAAGGGAGACAACCCCCAGGCGATGAGGTCGGCGTTCACGAACTCCCGGCAGTTCGCGAACGAGGGCAAATAGTCGGTGGCGAACGTCGTCTTGCCCGCCCCGTTGGGGCCGGCGATGACGTGGACGCGGGGCGATTGGGCGTCGGTGGGTGCCATGCGATCGGCCTTCGTCCTCGTTTCACGGGACCCGCCGGAGACGATATCCGATCCGGGATCACCTGGCGAGACGGCCCCCCCTGCCCTCGGCGACGCCGAAGCTCGGGGCGCCGATGGTCGCGCGAGTTGGGTTCGTTCGCGCGCCCACTCCTCGGCGAACCATCGATTAATCCCATACCAACAAACAACTTACACCCAGAGCACGTTGGCTTCGTTCGTCGTTTTCGAATGGGTTTTTGCTCGTCGCCTCACCATCCGGCCGTGGGACGCGCGTCCCCGGTCCGTGGGAAGGCGAGGCCCGAAGGGCCGGGCGAATATCCTCGCGATTGATTGTAGGGATGGCGACGGCCCACGACTCGCCCGCCAGGGCCCCGCGTCGGTCGACTGCTTCCGGGATGTCAAAGAACACCGTCATCGAACACCTGCATGGTCCGCGGCGGCATCGGCGGAATTTCAGGAATCCGATTTTTTCTCCGGAGGATCCGTCAACGCCCGCGCCCCTCCTCGCCGAATGCCTCCAGCAGCGGCCCGGCCAGGCGTTCGGCGATGGTGGCGTTGGCGGGTTCGGTGACGTGACAGTGGTCGGTGAAGACCAGTTCCTGGGTCTCGCGGAAGAGGCCGCGAAGGTCGAGGAAGTCGGGGCGGGATGTGATCGAGGCGCGACGGTCGAGTTCGGCGGCGGTCGCGGCGAGGATCGGGGCGAGCCAGGCGTATTTCGCGGCCTCGTGGCGTTCCAGCGGGGTGGGCGGGGCCTTGTCGAAGAGGGTCGGCTGCCAGGCGAAGACGACGCGGAAGCCGTGACGCTCGGCGAGCGCCTCCACGACGCCGAGGTTCGCCTCGTAGACGTCAATGACGCGGCGGGCGAGATCCGCCGGGGAGGCCGTCGAGACGGCGGGGGCGGGCTCGCGGCCCCCGGAGAGGCGGCGGGCGATGGCCGCGGCCGTCCGGCGCAGGGCGGAATCGGCGACGAGCGCGCCGACCGCCGCCGTCGCCGCGCGGCCGGGCGCGTGGAGCAGGGTGTACTCGCTCGCGCGGAAACGCTCGTTCATCGTCACCCCGGCCCGCCCTTCCAGCAGCGCCGAGGTGGCCTCGTTGACGCCGTCGTAGAAGAGGACCACGTCCGGCCGGTAGCCCGCTTGCAGCTCGCGGACGAGCGTGACCACCTCCTGCGTGTTCACATACGCGACCTGCGACAGGTTGCGGATCTCCACGTCCAGGCCGCGCTCGTGGAAGATGCGGGCCAGGCGCGAGGGGATCGTCTCGTCGTCGCGGCTGCCGTAGCCCCAGAGGGAGGAGCCCCCCAGCAGCGCCAGCTTGATCGGCCGCCCCCCCCGCCCCGTCGGGGGCTTCCACACGGCGCGCAGGCCGTCGTCGCCGATCGTGATCGTAGAGCCCCGGAAGGCCTTCGGGCGGAAGTAGGCGAACGGCTCCCAGCGATGGACGACGGCCCTCAACTCGCGCTCGTGCTCGATCGGCCAGGCCGCGCCGGCCGCCTCGACGACGCGCGGGTCGACGGTCGGCGTCGCGGCGACTCGATCCTTGAGGGCGAACGCGCCGCGCAGGCCCAGCTCCAGCGCCAGGATCAGGGCCAGCGTGAGCCCCAGCAGCAGCCAGGCGTCGCGGGTCGCCTTGAGGACGCGGCGAAGGGCCGCGAGGCTGGGTCGTGTCATGGGAAGCTCGGCAATAAGGGTCGGTCCCTCGAAACGCCCTTCCCCCGTGGCGGGGGAAGGTGGCCCGGTGGGCCGGATGAGGGGGGGGCGAGCGAGACGGCCGTTGGAGTTTGAGGAAGCCTTCCGGGACCGTCGGCGTGAGCGGGGGTCCCGAACTCCGATGCTCCTGGGGCAAGCCCCCCCTCATCTGACCGCTTCGCGGCCTGTCTTCCCCCACCAGGGGGGAAGACCGTTGTTCGTGCGTCGACCAGCGTGTTTCCCGCCATGGTCCTTGTCCGGGGAAACCTCGCCGGGCTAACGTGTAGTGTCGTCGAACGGCGACGATTCCTCCACCCTCCCCCGAGCCGCGAGCCCGCCGATGTCCGCCGCCGAGACGAGCCTCCGGGGTCTGCGATGCGCCGTGCTGGGCGCCACGTCGGGGATCGGCCGCGCGACGGCCGTGGCCCTGGCCCGCGCCGGGGCCGACGTGATCGTCCATGGCCGCCGGCTGGACGCCGCGATGGACGTGGTGCGGGAGATCGAGGGCCGCGGCGCGCGGGTGGCGTCGATCCTGGCGGACCTTCGCTCGCGCGAGCAGGGGGACCGGCTGGTCGCCAACGCCTGGAAGCTCTGGGGCGGGCTCGACGCCTGGATCCACTTCGCCGGCGCCGACGTCCTCACCGGCGACGCCGCGAAGCTGTCGTTCGACGACAAGCTGGATCTGCTGTGGGAGGTCGACGTCGTCGCCGCCATCCGGCTCTGCCGCGACGTCGGCCGTCGGATGGTCGAGGGGGGCGGCGGCTCCATCGTCACGATGGGCTGGGACCAGGCCGAGACGGGGATGGAGGGGGACTCCGGCGAGTCGTTCGCCGCGGTGAAGGGCGCCGTGATGGCGTTCACCCGCAGCCTGGCGATGAGCCTGGCGCCGAGCGTGCGCGTCAACGGCGTCGCCCCGGGCTGGATCCGCACCGCCTGGGGAGAGGGTGCCCCGAAGGAGTGGCAGGAGCGCGTCCTCCGCGAGACCCCCCTGCGCCGCTGGGGCGAGGCCGAGGACGTCGCGCGCGCCGCCGCGTTCCTCGTCGGCCCCCAGTCGAGCTTTCTCACCGGCCAGATCGTGCGCGTCAACGGCGGGGCGGTGCGGTGAGCGACGCGCGCCCCGATCGCGTGCTGTTCGTCACCGGCCGGCTCGCCGAGTTCGCGCTGCGGCGGGTGCTGGAAGACCTCGCGCCGAAGGCGGGCATCCAGGCCGAGGTCGCGGTCATGCCGATCACCGTCGCGGCGCTGATGACGCCGGCGTGGGTCGCGAAGCGGCTGGAGCCCCCCGAGGGGGTCGCTCGCGTCGTGCTGCCGGGTCATTGCCGGGGGGACCTGGGGCCGATCGAGGCGAAGGCGCCGGGGGCGACGGTGGAGAACGGGCCGGAAGACCTCCGCGACCTACCCCGCTGGTTCGGCCAGGAGGGGCCGCCGGAGGATTACGGGACGTACGACGTCGAGATCCTCGCCGAGATCAACCACGCCCCGCGCCTCTCCCGCGACGAGTTGATCCGCCAGGCCCGCGCGTTCGCGGCGCAGGGGGCCGACGTGATCGACGTCGGATGCGAGCCGGGCGCCCCGTGGGCCGAGGTCGGCGACGCCGTGCGGGCGCTCCGCGACGAGGGGCTGCGGGTCTCGATCGACAGCTTCGACCCGGGAGAGGTGGCGAAGGCCGTCGCGGCGGGGGCCGAGTTGGTCCTCAGCGTCAACGCCGGCAACCGCGACGCCGCGAAGGACTGGGGCGCGGAGGTCGTCGCCCTGCCCGACCGCCCCGGCTCGCTCGACGGCCTCGACGCCACGCTCGACGCGCTGGCGAAGGCGGGCGTGCCGTGTCGCGTCGACCCGATCCTGGAGCCGATCGGCTTCGGCTTCGCGGAGTCGCTGGGACGATACCTGGAAGTCCGCCGCCGCTACCCGGACGCCGCGATGATGATGGGCGTCGGCAACCTGACGGAGCTGACGGACGTCGACTCGGCCGGGGTCAACGTGCTCCTGATGGGGTTCTGCCAGGAGCAGCGGATCCACAGCGTCCTGACGACGGCCGTCATCAACTGGGCCCGGTCGTCCGTGCGGGAGCTGGACCTGGCGCGACGGCTGGCGCGGCACGCGGTCGCCAATCGGGTCCTGCCGAAGCGGCTGGAGCCGAACCTGGTGATGCTGCGCGACCCCAAGCTCCCCCCCCGGTTCGGCCCCGACGACCTGGCGGAACTGCAGCGCCGGATCAAGGACCCCAACTGGAGGATCTTCGCGGAGGACGGGCGGATCCACGCCCTGAACAATCAGCGCTTCCTCAGCGGGACCGACCCGTTCCTGATGTTCGAGGATATGGGGGTCTCGGACGCCTCGCACGCATTTTACCTGGGCTGGGAGATGATGAAGGCGACAACCGCCTTGACGCTGGGCAAGGCGTATCGCCAGGATCAAGCGCTCTCGTGGGGCTTCCTCACCGAGCCGGAGGTCAGTCACCGGCTGAAGCGGAAGCGGGCCGCCGGCGCGGCCCCGACGGAGGTCGGCCCGACGCCGGAGGAGGACGAGCGCGCGTGATCGTGGAAGGCCTGGTCACCACCCTGAGCCCGGAGGGCGCGCTGAACGTCGCGCCGATGGGCCCGAAGATCCCCGCCGACCTGGGCATGGGGACGTTCGTCCTGCGCCCGTACCGGACGTCGACGACGTACCGCAACCTGAAGGCCGGCGGCGCGGGGGTGTTCCACGTCACCGACGAGGTCGGCCTGCTGGCGAGGACGGCGATCGGGGCGACGGTCGATCCCCCGCCGGACACGCTCCCCGCGAAGGCCGTCGCGGGGCGGATCCTCGCCGACGCCTGCCGCTACTACGAGTTCCGGCCGATCGTGATCGACGACGCCGACGAGCGGACGACCATCCTGGTCGAGACCGTGGCCGAGGGCCGGCTCCGCGACTTCCTGGGCTTCAACCGCGCCCGGCACGCCGTCGTCGAGGCGGCCATCCTGGCGACGCGCACGGCGTTCCTGCCGGTCGCCGAGATCCTGGACGAGTTCCGCAAGCTGTCGATCATCGTCGACAAGACCGGCGGCGTGGCGGAGCGCGAGGCGTTCGACCTGCTGCTGGCCCACGTCCGCGAGGCGGCCGGGCGGGAGGCGAGCGGGTCATGAGCCGCGCCCGCCTGACGACCGGGAGCAGGCTCCACTTCGGCCTGCTGGGATGGGGCCCCCACGTCCGCCGCCAGTTCGGCGGGGTCGGGCTGATGATCGAATCCCCCGGCCTGGAGCTGACCGCCGAGCCGGCCGACCGCGCCGAGGCCGTCGGCCCGCTCGCCGGGCGGGTCGCGGAGCTGCTCGACCGACTCGGGCCGGCGATCCGCCCCGTCCGGGTGGAGGTCCTCCGCGCGCCGGACGAGCACGTCGGGCTGGGGGTGGGGACGCAGCTCTCCCTGGCCGTGACGCGGCTGGCGCTGGCGGCCTCCGGCGTCGGGCCGCCGACGGTCGAGGAGCTGGCGAGGCTCTCCGGGCGAGGCCGGCGCTCCGGGGTGGGGCTGCACGGGTTCGCCCGCGGCGGCCTGATCGTCGACGGCGGTCGCGCCGGGGCCGACGACGCGCCGCCGCTGGTCGCCCGGCACGGGTTTCCCGCGGAGTGGTCGGTCCTGGTCGTCCGCCCCCCCGCCGCCCCCGCCGGCCGCCACGGCGGCGAGGAGGTCGCCGCGTTCGCCGAGTTGCCGCCGATGCCCGAGCGGACGTCCGAACGCCTCTGCCGGCTGGTCCTGATGGACCTGCTCTCCGCCGTCGCCACGCGCGACCTGCCCTCCTTCGGCGCGGCGGTGTCGGAGATCCAGCGCGTGGTGGGATCGGCCTTCGCCCCGGCGCAGGGGGGCGTCTATTCGAGCCCCCAGTCCGAGGCGATCGTCGCCGACATGGGCCGGCTCGGGCTGGTCGGCGCGGGGCAGAGCTCGTGGGGCCCGTCGCTCTACGCCTTCGGGACGCTCGACGGCGACGCCCGGCGAGACGTCGCCGCGCGGCTCCTCGACCGTCACGGCCTGACTCCCTCGGCCGTGCACTGGACCCGCGCGCGGAACGTCGGGGCTGAGATGACATCCCCAACTTGACGGCCTTCCCCCCTGGAGGGGGAAGGTGGCCCGAAGGGCCGGATGAGGGGGGGACGAGCAAGAGGGCTGTTGGATTCTAGAGCGGTTTCTCGTCGGGTGTATCGCTTGATCGTCGGGCTGGATATCCGCTATGGCGGAACCAGCCCAGCACGTCGGCGGGGCGCACCGCGCGCAGGGCGTCGCCCATCGCCGCGATCAGCCCGTCGATCGTCCGCGC
>NZ_JBBCIR010000033.1:0-2926 GCF_037189885.1 Paludisphaera sp. | reverse complement strand
CGCACCGGGTGCGGCGCCGCGGCCCGGGGACGCGGCGCGATGCATGGGTTCGTCAAGCTTACTGGGGCTGGGCCGGGGCCGGGACGGTGCCAGGGGCCGGGTTGGCCGGAGCCGTCTCGATCGCGCGGGCGGCGTGCTCGGGCAGGGTGTGCTCGGCCTCCGGGAGCTCCAGCTTCTGGAGTTCGCTGATCACGACCCGCACGCCCGACTGCAGCTCCTCGCGGGTGAGCTGGCCGTCGTTGTTGGCGTCGACGATCCGGAAGACGACGCCGGCCGGGTTCACGAGGGCCTGGTTGAACTCCTCGCGGCTGATCGTGCCGTTCTTGTCGGTGTCGGCGTTCTGGAACGCGGCCTGGAGTCCGGCGCGGCCGGCTTCAACCACCGCCGCGTTCAGCTCGCCCGGGGAGAGCTGGCCGTTGCCGTCGCGATCGGCGGCCACGAACAGGCCCTGCACGGCCGTGTTGACGGCCTGGCGAAGCTCCTTGGCGTCAAGGGCGCCGTCCTTGTTCGTGTCGATGTTCGCCATGATCTGCTGGCCGACCTGGTTCAGGTCCTGCTGGTTGCCCTGGGCCTGGGCCTCCTGCTGCGCCCGCTGGGCGATGAACCGCAGGAGGGGCTGCTGGTTGAACATGGCCTCGCGGGCCTGATCGGCCTCCTGCTTGGTCACCTTCCCGTCGCCGTCGGCGTCGGCCCGGAAGAAGACGCCGCCGACGATCAGGTTGCCGGCGTCGACGGCCTCTTGCTGCGAGATCTGGCCGTCATTGTTCGCGTCCGCGGCCTTGAACAGCATCTTGGCCGTGTCCTGCAGATCCCTGGGGCTCTGGATCGGCCCGGGGATGCGGGGGGGCTCCTCGGCGCGTGCCGTCCCCAGGGCGGCGGCGGAGGCGAAGAGGCCGGCGGCGACGGGGGCGAACATCCTTCGATTCATCATGATATCTCCTTGAGAGTACATCCGATTTCGATTGATCCGCCCCGGCCTTGGCGGGGCGGAGATCGCATCAGGTCCCGGGCCGACGATCGAGCCCGGCGACCGCTCACGATGGACGACAGGGCATTGCAATCGGGATACCAACGCCGGCGGGTTTCCGGGTCGAAGCCCGCGAAACGCCCGAAAACACGGGGGAAACGATCATTAATCCGTCGGCGACCGCCGAGCACGTTCGCGGCGTGGGGTAGGCGCCATGTCGATCGTTGCCCCGTCGACGGGGCGTCGGGCGGGGACTGCGAAGAGGATTGCACGGGGGCCGGGAAGCGTGCCGCCCTCCCCGTCCGCCTGGTCGCCGCGGTCGCGGAATGGCCTTTGCTTTGGTCGCGATCGCGGGGGAGGGCGTCCCTCCCACCATATGGATTGGCTCATCGACTGAGGACGCGGCCCGGGACGACGGGCCGCCGGAGGCGACATGGCGGAGAACGGCGGGCCTACTCCCACTTCCACGAGGCGAGGCGAGCTGGCGAGGCGGCTCCGGGCGCAATTCGGGTTCCGATCCTTCCGGCCCGGCCAGGAACGGGCCGTCCGAGCGGCGATGGACGGCCTGGACACCCTGGTCGTCATGCCGACAGGCTCGGGCAAGAGCCTCTGCTTCCAGCTCCCCGCCCTGGAGATGCCGGGCGCGACCATCGTCGTCAGCCCGCTCATCGCCCTGATGAAGGACCAGACCGAGGCCCTGCGCGAGCGCGGGTTCGAGTCCGTCACGATCAACAGCACGCTCTCGGACTCCGCCCGCGCCGAGGCCGAGGGACGCATCCGCGACGGATTTTCCGGCTTCATCTACACCACGCCGGAGCAGCTCGCCTCGCCGGAGTTCCGGTCGCTGCTCCGGGACGCGGAGGTCGACCTGTTCGTCGTCGACGAGGCCCACTGCGTCAGCCAGTGGGGACACGATTTCCGCCCCGAATACCTCGCCCTGGGCTCCGTCATCGAGGATCTCGGCCGGCCCACGGTGCTCGCGCTGACCGCCACCGCGACCGACGAGGTCGTCCAGGACGTGCTCCGCGCGCTCGGCATACCGGACGCCGAGGTCGTCCATACCGGCTTCTTCCGCCCGAACCTCCACCTGGCGGCCCGCGCGGCCTCGGACGACGACGAGAAGATCGAGCGCCTCGTCGAGTTCCTCCGCGACGAGGCCGGGGGCTCGGGAATCATCTACTCGGCGACCGTGAAGGGGGTCGGGGAGATCGCCGACCGGCTGGCCGAACATGGGCTGGAGGTCACGACCTACCACGGGCGCATGCGGCGGGCGGATCGCGACGCGAACCAGGATCGCTTCATGAGCGGCGAGACGCCCATCATGGTCGCGACCAACGCCTTCGGCATGGGGATCGACAAGGCCGACGTCCGCTTCGTCGTCCACTTCAACCCGCCCGGGAACATCGAGTCCTTCTACCAGGAATTCGGTCGCGCGGGCCGCGACGGCGAGCCCGCCCGCTGCCTGCTGCTCCACCAGGACGCCGACTGGAAGCTCCAGAACTTCTTCCAGGGGGGCCGCCACCCGTCGGGCGAGGACCTCGTCAACGCCCACCACGCCCTGAAGCGGTTCGGCGACGAGGCCCCCACGTTCGACACGCTGCTGGAGGGCTGCCCCCTGCCCCGCGCCAAGCTGAAGGCCGCGCTCAACCTTTTCCGGGGCCATCGGATCGTCAAGGAGGATCTCGCCGGCCGCCTGCTCCTGCTGCGGGACGACATGGATCGCGAGGATCTGGCCCGCCTGGCCCGGTCCTACGAGGAGAAGGACGAGCGCGACCGGATGAATCTTCAGCGCCTCGTCGACTACGCGTCGACGCGGTCGTGCCGCTGGGCCGCCATCCTCGACTACTTCGGCGACGACGCGCCCGCCGACGATTGCGGCCTCTGCGAGAACTGCGACGACCGCCGTGGGGTCGAGAGCCCGAAGGCGCGCGTCGCGTGAGTTCCCCGTCGCGGGGGGGG
>NZ_JBBCIR010000032.1:0-5241 GCF_037189885.1 Paludisphaera sp. | reverse complement strand
GCGGTGTCGGCCCAGGTCGAGCCGTGGGAGGAGGAGCGGAACCGGTCGAGGGTGCAGGTCAAGTGGAGCTTCCGGGTGGCCGACGCCCGCCGGAGGCTGGCTCACCTCTACCCACAACCTTCAAAGCGGTAGACCACTAGGGCAGGGCGACCGCCGACGAGATGGCCGCCCACCTGGCCAACCGCCGCGCCCGCGAGGAGCCCAGCCGCGCGGCCGACGGCGCCGACCGGATCGGCCGCCGCATGCAAGTGGCGCCGAACACCATGGCCTTCGGCCACCTCCTCCCACTTGGGGAGAAGGAAGGGTTGTCGTCGTCGCGGTCGGTTTCTCTCATCCCGAAGGTCCACGGCGGCCCCTCCACGACACCTCCCTGGCCGCCCTCGGTCGCGCGTCTTATAGTTAGTAAGAGGGGGTCGCCTAAAAGCTTCGAACTTGCGACGCGGTGGGCCGCCGCGAGGGACGAACATGAGACGACGACCGGCAATCCTGGCGACGGCCGTCCCGACGCTGGCGGCGGCGAGTCGCGCGGACGCGGCGATCGGCCCGGGTGACGGCGCGACGGCCGGAGGACGACCGCCCGAACGCCACGCGATCAGCTTGGAGCGATGACGGCGGTGGGCGGGTCCGGTACAATGGTCCGACCGGATCGACCCCGCCGCCCCTAGCCCGCCCCGCCCCGCCGTCGCGTGAGACATCGATGCGATTCCGCCCCCACCGAGCCCTCCTCATGCACGACGTCTACGACCCGCCGCCGGTCCCCGAGATCGAGTGGGAGGAGCCGCGTCGCGAGCCCCTGGAGGTCTCGCGCGGGGACGTCGCCTGCCTGGTCGGCCTCTGCGCGGCGCTCTTCGGGATCGCGGCGATCTTCTGGAGCGACGACCCGTTCGTCGCGGTGATCGCGGCCGGGGCCGGCTCGCTGATCGTGCTGGAGAGCTGGCTCACCGCCCTGGCCCGCTTCAAGCGGACGCCGACGCACGGCGTCCGGGCGAGGTGGACGGTCTTCCTCGCGGCGCTCGTCCCGTGGGTCGTCGGCGTCGGGGCGGCCGTCGCCTTCCTGCTGGGCGTCTTCTGGGTCTCCGACCACTTCCTGACGAACGCGTCGTTCCCCCTCTAGTCCCGCCTCGCGCGAACCCCTGGGCCGCTGAAATCATGAATCGCTTCTGGATCACCGACCCCCTGGTCTTCTACACGCTGGGCGGCCTGCTCGTCGCCTACATCCTCTATACGATGATCGTCAGGCGCAAGGGCGAGCGTCCCGGGCACGCGGGGCGCGAGCCGGAGCTGTAGCCGTAGCGACGGCCCCGATCCGGGGCGCCCGGCGCGAGCATCGCCGACTATTCGCCCGACCCCGCGCCGTCCCGAGGCGGGGCCTCCTCGGGCCCCGCCGCCTGGAGCTTGAGCGCCTGCTCGACGGCCTCCATGAGCCTGTCGGAGCGGAAGGGCTTGTAGAGGACCGTCTGCAGCCCTTCCTGGCGGGCCTTGACGATGGAGTGGGTGGGGTCGTAGCCGAAGCCGGTCATCAGGATGACGGGGAGCCCCGGCTGGACCTCGCGGAGCTGCTTGTAGATGGCGTGGCCGTCCATGTCGGGCAGGCGGATGTCGGCCAGGGCGGCGGAGTAGGGCGCCTGCCGGGCGAGCGCGAGGGCCTCGCCGGCGTCGCGCGCGGTCTCGACGGTCGCCCCCTGCATGCCCAGGAGCTGGTGGGCCGAGCTTCGGATGGCCGCGTCGGCGTCGACCACCAGCAGGCGGGCGCCGGAGAGCCGCGCGGCGGGGGGGTGGGCGACCCGGCTGGGCGGAGGGGCGATCGTCGCGCCGACCTTCTGGATGATGCCGCGGATCTCGCGGGCGCGATAGAGCAGGTGGCGCAGCCTTGCGATGACGTCCTCGTCGTGGCCGGCGTAGCGGTCGAGCACGGTGACGGCGTCGGTGATGACGTCGTCCAGCGGCAGGGCGACCTCGCGGCTGATGGCCTGGACGGAGGCGCTGGCGGTGCTCGCCTTCTCGGCCTGGAGCAGCTCCAGAGTGTTCAGCGCCGAGGCGATGTTGCGGCCGTAGATCTCCAGGAACTGGCGGTCGCGGTCGTCGAAGGCGTCGGGCTGGTCGCTCTCCACGTTGAGGGTGCCGACGACGGCGCCGTGGTGGATCAGCGGGACGGTCAGCGAGCTGCGGGCGTCCTTGGCGCCCTCCAGGTAGTGGGGATCCTTGGTGGTGTCCGGGCAGAGGTAGCTCTGGCCGGTGGCCGCGACCAGGCCGGTCACCCCCTGCCCCTCCCTGGCGGCCGACAGCTCGCGCGAGGCGGCCACCGGGGTCATCCCCTCGGTCAGCAGCGAGACCAGCCGGCCGGTCTGGCGGTCGAGCAGGCGGATCTGGATGAAGTCGAGCCCCATCAGATCCTTCATGTGCCGCGCGATGTTGTACTTGAGGAGGTCGGTGCGCTCCTCCGGGCTCATCCGAGACAGCTCGTCCGGGGTGAGGTCGGCCAGCTCGTCCCCCGCGCGGGCGATGGCGTCGACCTTGAGCTGCTGCTGGGTCTCGTCGGTGATCTCGCGCGTCAGGGCGATCAGGTGGGTCAGGGCGTGGCGGGCGTCGAAGACGGGGGTGACGGTGACGCGGAGGTAGCGGCCGTCGCCGACCTTGACGACGGTGTTCGACGGCCCGCGCCGGGCGACCGCGGTGGTGAACGGGCAGGGCTCCGGGCCGAGGATCTCGGCCTCGGCGAGGGCCTGGTAGAACCGCTCGCCGACGGCGCGGGCGGGGTCGGCGGCGAACGAGAGGAATTCGGGGTTGGCCCAGATGATCCGCAGGTCGGGGTCGACCACGGCGACGCCGTCGGAGATCGCGTCGAGGATCTCCTCCGCCTGGATGACCATGCCGACCCATCGCGCCGCGGCGAGCTGCGAGGCGTCGACGTACACGCCGTCGAACCGGCCGTCGCGGAGCTGGGCGAGGGCGCGGGAGATCGTGCGGACGGTGACGATCTCGGCGGAGTCCCGCAGCCGGTCCAGCACGGCGCCGCCCCGCGATTCGTCCCGCTCGATGACCAGAACGCGAGGCTTCTCGGCCACGTTGTCGACCCAATGTGTCTGGAGGCGGGACGCGGCCGCGGGGGTCCCGAGGGCCCCGGCCTGGGCGGGGCGGGCCCTTCGCCCGCTCGGACGGTATCCCGCCATCCTAATGCCAGGTCCCACCCCCGGCAAGGATCCGATAGACTGAAGCCCGTCCCGGGGCCCCGAGCCCCCCTTCCACGAGGGAACCCCATGCGAGCCACCCAACGCCTGACCGCCCGCCACGGGGCGCTGCTGGTCGTCGACCTGCAGGAGAAGCTGGTCCCCGCCGTCGCCGACGGCCCCAGGGTCGTCGCCAACGTCTCCCGGCTGGTCCGGGGCGCCCGGCTGCTGGGCGTGCCGGCCCAGGCGACCGAGCAATATCCCGAGAAGCTCGGCCCCACCGTGGCGACGATCGCCGAGCTGCTCCCCGAACGGGCGTCGAAGACGGCCTTCGCCTGCTGCGCCTCCACGGAGGTCATGGAGCAGCTTTACGGCAGGCAGGCGCGCCACGTCGCCCTGGCGGGGGTCGAGGCCCACGTCTGCGTGGCGCAGACGGCGCTCGACCTGCTCGACCTGGGCTTCCGCGTGCAGGTCGTCGCCGACGCCGTCGCCTCGCGCGACCCGATCGACCGCGACGTCTCCCTCCGCCGCCTGGAGGCGGCCGGCGCCGTGATCACCACGACCGAGGCCGTCCTCTTCGAATGGTGCGAGACCGCCGACCGCCCCGAGTTCAAGGCCCTCAGCGCCCTGGTCAAGGAACGAACCTGACCCGACCCCCGCGCCGTCCCGGGACGCGGCGGGACGACCCTCCCCCATCGCGGGGGGAGGACGTTATGATGATCCGCGGGGGCGTTTTCCGCGGAGCAATCCCCCTCCGGAGGGCCCGGCATGCGGTCGATCCGTCGCGGCGTCCTGGCGCTCGGGCTGGCCCTCCTCGCCTCCTTGGGCGTCGCCGAGGCCCAGCGCCCCCCCGCCCGCGACGACGCCCCCAGGGTCCGCACCCCGGAGGAGGTCGAGGCCCGCAAGCGCAGCCCGTTCCTCCGGCCCCCCGGCGAGGACGCCCCCGACGGCCGGTACGAGGACGACTCCGACCTACCCCCCTGGAACCGGGCCCGGTTCTTCGGGATCTCGGCGCGGGGGCGGTTCTTCGTCTACGTGCTCGACCAGTCGGGCAGCATGATGGACGAGGGGCGCATCGCGAGGGCGACTATCGAGCTGCGGCGCAGCGTGGGGGCGCTGGAGGCGCCGCAGCAATTCGAGGTGATCTTCTACAACGACGAGGCCACCGCCATGCCCGGCGGCCCCATCCCCCGCGTGGCCGACCGCCGCAACAAGGAGATGCTGCGGTCGTGGCTGGGGCGCATCGAGCCCGAGGGGGGGACCAACCCCCGCGACGCCGTCCTCCAGGCGCTCGCCCTGAGGCCGGCGGCCGTCTTCCTCCTCTCCGACGGCGACTTCCCCGAGGGGACCGTCGAGGCGATCGCCAAGGCCAACCCGCGCAAGGTCCCCATCCACTGCGTCGACATGGCCGGCGGCCTGGCCGGCGACGCCCTCCCCCGCGTCGCCCGCGAGAGCGGCGGCCGATACGTCTCGCGCCCCGGCCCCTGACGGATCGCGTCGGGCGGCCGACGGATCAGGGCGTCGCGGCGTGGTCGAGCGCCGGGTAGATGTAGACGTCCGCGGCATGGACATCGCCGAACACCCCGCCGCCGAGCCGCGCGGCCATGCCGGCCGGGAAGCGCCCGCGCGCCTCGATCGCCGCGCGGGCCATGGGGTTCGAGGGGCTGATGACCTTCACGCGGAACATGTTGAAGAAAGGGGAATCGATCTTCGACGCGATCCGCACGACTTCTCCATAAGCATCGCCGGTGCTCACGACGTCGATCCGGTCGGACGCGATGTAGAGATACCTCTCGTCCTCGCCGCTGGCCCGCTCCAGAACGCGACCTTGATCGGCGCGTAGTCATCGAATTCGCGGAGCAGACGCTCCCCGGCCTCGATTTCCTCGATCACCAATGGCCCTTGATCCATGGCGGCCCCCCGTTCGAAGGGCTCACGAGGGTTCACGGCCGCGTCAACGAGTTGCCAACGGCAGCTTACCTGGCGTTAACGATCGCCAGGATCCGAGGGGCCATCCCTTCTCCCCTGGTGGGAGAAGGTGGCCGAAGGCCGGATGAGGGGGCGACCGCCGCCG
>NZ_JBBCIR010000031.1:0-83954 GCF_037189885.1 Paludisphaera sp. | reverse complement strand
GTGGGAGAAGGTGCCCCGGAGGGGCGGATGAGGGGGCGCGCGACCGAGGGCCGTGGGCCCGTCTCTCGTGGCGCGGGCCTTGCCCGAGGGACGCCGCCGGTCGCCCCCTCATCCGGCCTTCGGCCACCTTCTCCCACGAGGGGTGAAGGGGGGAGATTCGTGGCGGGAACCCGCTTCGCGTCCATGGCGGAAAAAGTGTCGGGTCGTCAGGCCGACGTGAGGGGGACGGATGGCCGCTCCGTGGCGCGTCTTCTGGCTGTTCGCCCTGCTCGCCCACGCCTCGGCCGCGGCCGGGTGGTGGTGGCTGTCGCCGGGCGGATTCGCGGTCGCGAGCCCGCGATTCTGGACGAACCGCGTCGCCCCTCCGCTCGTGCTCGTGGCCATGGCGACGGCGCTCTGGGCGGCCCGTGCCGACCGCCGATCCCTGTTTGTGGCGGTCCTCGCCGGGCTCCCCGCCGCATGGATCTCGGGGACGGCGACGGCCGTCCTGGCGTTCCCGGTCACCTTCGCGCGGCTTTCGATCGTCACGCTCCTGGGCGCGTCGGCGATGGTCGCGGGCGTCCCGGCCGCTTTCCGGGGAGGAGCCGGACCCCCGCGTCGATCCCTCGCGATCGGGGCGCTCGTGGGATTCCTGATCGGCGGGGCGATCCCGATCGGCTTCAGGCCCCCTCCCGCCGCGACCGTCCCGTCGGGTGCCGTGGCGATCACCGCCATCGACGCCCTCGCGGAGCCTCCCCGGGTGCTAGGCGACCGCGTCTTCATCAGCCCAGGCGACGGCTCGACGACGATCCGGGCGAAGCCGCTCCGGATCACGGTGCAACCGCTGCTGCGTTTCCTGGCCCGCTCCCCCGACGGCGCGCCGACGGTCCTGGTGCCGGCGGTGCTCCGCGAAGGCCCGAGGCCGCGGCTCGTCGGGGCGGCGACCATCCCGGACGGGCTCGACCTCCGGTATCGGGCCGACTACGAGGCCGCGCTTCGAGTCGAGGGAGTCGATGGCGAGGTGTCCATGGAGTCGAGGGCCGACCTGCCGGCGACCGTCTGGTCTCACCTCAACAGCTTCTGCGACGTCGACGTTTCGGGGCATCGACGGCTGGCGCTGGGGTTCTCGCCCTGTCCGGACGCGCGTGTCGAGGTGGTGCCGGCGGATTATCCCGTCGGCCGCCCCCTGCGCTTCGCCTTCATGGACGCCTCGGGGCGATTCCGCGTGGTCGAGGCGACGGACGGCGAGAAAGGGCCTTTCCGGGAGCTTGCGTCCGGTCCCCTGAGACGCGGCGACCCGTTGACGATCGAGCTGTTCGACGAGGACCGGGCCGTCGCTCGGATCGTCCTGGAGGACTGGTCGGCCCAGGCTGACGTCCAGCCTTCACCGACCGCCGGGTGGGGCGTCCCCGCCAACTCGATCGAGTTCAGCCTGTCTGGCGACCGACCATCCTCCGCCGCTTTCATCTATATTTCGCTCGCGTCGACATCCGTCGGCCGTGGCTGGGACTGTCTCGGGCATCGCCCCGGGGTCTATCGCAACCGCGTCCGGGTGATACCGAGTCGAGAGAGCGGCGAAACGTCCCCGACGCCCAAGGATTAGCCCCCCTGGAGGCGTCCATGTCGGGCCCCCGGGGATTTTTGCCTCGGCCGGGAGATTTGTGAAATCGCGAGGAGTCGCCCGCGGAGTCTACCGAAGATCGATGGCCGCGCTCCTTGGCAACTCGATTTCGGACATGGCCGGACGGCCTACGGTCCGCCGCCGGCTCGACACGCCGGACCGTGGCTCGGAGCGTTTAGGGCGGTCGAGCGTCGAGTGTCGGCGACGAGGACGGTGGGTCACATGAGGCGCGTTCTGGCGGTTTCGATCACCCTCGGCTCGCTGACTTCCTGCGTCAGCATCATCCATCACGACCAGGACATGGCGGCCGAGGCGGCAAGGGCCTTCGCGCAAGCCGCGTTCGTCGATCGCGACGAAGCGAAGGCGCGCGAGCTCCTGTCGCCGACGTTGGCCCAGGAGTTCACGCCCGAAAAGCTGCCCGGGGCGATCGCCCGCCTGCACCCTGAGTCGTTCCCCACGCGGGTCAGGGCGACCGACTACGAGCCCATGATGGGGCAAAGGGCGATGATGATCTATCTGAAGGGGGCGAACGACGGGGAGGACTTCCATTACCGTTTCGTCATGGAGGGAGACTCCACCTCGGGCTATCGCGTCGCCGGGCTGTTTCGCGGCGTCGGCCCCCATCCACCGAGCAGCCGGCGGCCCCTGGGCCATGCGTCTGGCCCCTGAGAATCATCCGCGTCCGTCCGGGGCGCGGGCGGCTCGCGATTTCCTCGATCCCCTGGCGATTGAGGAACCACATCGAATACGACGAACGAAGCCAACTTCGACGCGGCGCAACCCCTTGATGAAGTGACGTTTAGGCGTGAATCGCCGGGATGGGGACGCGACGAACGAAGCCAAGTTCGGGCGGTCGGTCGGTATACTTGGGCCATGGGGGAGTTCGACGGGCCGCCGCCCGCGCCGTCGGCGGTTCGTGACCTTGCGAGTCCGGAAAGGGGCGTCTACCATGGAGCGTTCGCGGTGGTAGGTCCCGGTCTCGATTCACGACGGACGGCCCGCTCGACTCGCCTGGATCCGATTCGATACGAACCGGCAAGGAGCCCATGCAGTACAACCCGGCCAACCCGCTGATCGTCCAGGGGGACAAGACGATCCTCCTGGAGGTGGACAACCCGCTGCACGCCGAGGCCCGCGACGCCGTCGCGCCGTTCGCCGAGCTGGAGAAGAGCCCCGAGCACATCCATACGTATCGCCTCTCCGCCCTGTCGCTCTGGAACGCCGCCGCGGCGGGGATGTCGGCCGACGAGATGGTCGAGCGGCTGGAGAAGTACTCCAAGTTCCCGCTGCCGACGAGTCTGCCGGCCGACCTGCGCGACCTCGTGGGCCGCTACGGGCGGGTGAAGCTCCGGCGCGTCGACGGCAGCCTCCGGCTGGTCGCCTCCGACAAGCCGCTCATCGAGGAGCTGGCCCGCCAGAAGGGCGTGCGCGAGTATCTCGGCGAGCGCCTGGACGACGTCAGCTTCGCCGTCGAGGCCCTGGATCGCGGGGTGCTGAAGCAGGGGCTCATCGCCGTCGGCTACCCGGCGGAAGACCTCGCCGGCTACGCCCAGGGGGCGGCGCTCGCGGTCAACCTGCGCGAGACGGCCAAATCGGGCCGCCCGTTCCAGGTCCGCGACTACCAGCGCGGGGCGGTCGACACCTTCCACGCCGGCGGCGACGTGAAGGGGGGCTCGGGCGTCATCGTCCTCCCCTGCGGCGCGGGCAAGACCATCGTGGGGATCGCGGCCCTGGCCCAGATCAAGACCGAGACGCTGGTCCTGACCACCAGCACCACGTCGGTCGAGCAGTGGCGCCGCGAGATCCTCGACAAGACCGACCTGGACGAGTCGATGGTCGCCACCTACACCGGCGACTCCAAGGCCATCGCCCCGGTCACGCTGGCGACCTACCAGATCGTCACCTACCGCCCCAAGAAGAACGGCGACTTCCCCCACTTCGGCCTGTTCAACAGCCGCGACTGGGGCCTCATCATCTATGATGAAGTCCACCTGCTGCCGGCCCCGGTCTTCCGCGTCACGGCCGACATCCAGGCCCGGCGAAGGCTCGGCCTGACCGCCACGCTCGTCCGCGAGGACCACCGCGAGGAGGACGTCTTCAGCCTCATCGGGCCGAAGAAGTACGACGTCCCCTGGCGCGTGCTGGAGTCCAGGGGCTGGATCGCCGAGGCCCAGTGCCACGAGATCCGCCTCGGCCTCGACCCCAACCGTCGGATGGAATACGCCGTCGCCGAGTGGCGCGACAAGTTCCGCCTCGCCAGCGAGAACCCCGGCAAGGATGACGTCGTCGAACGCCTCCTGGAGCGTCACGACCACCCCGAGGATCGCGTCCTCATCATCGGCCAGTACCTCAAGCAGCTCAGGCGGATCGCCGATCGCTTCGACCTCCCCCTCATCACCGGGTCCACCGGCAACGCCGAGCGCGAGGAGCTCTACGCCCGGTTCCGCCGCGGCGAGCTGCGCCGGATGGTGCTGTCGAAGGTGGGGAACTTCGCGATCGACCTCCCGGACGCCAACGTCATGGTCCAGGTCTCCGGGACGTTCGGCAGCCGCCAGGAGGAGGCCCAGCGCCTGGGGCGGATCCTCCGGCCGAAGGAGGGGGAGCGCCCCGCCTGCTTCTACACCCTGGTCACGCGCGACACCCGCGAGACCGATTTCGCCCACCACCGCCAGCTCTTCCTGACGGAGCAGGGGTATAGTTACGAGATCCTCGACGAGGCCGACGTAATCGCCGAGGTCCACGAGTCGTCGAAGTCCGCCGGCTGACGCCGAGGCCCGGCCCCGCCCGATCCGATCCGCACCCTTGAGAGACCCCGATGTCGCGAGCGAACGCCCGGATTCCCGTCAAGATGCACCGCAACGTGACGTTGATCCGGACGTCCGAGCCAGTGATCGCGGAGGAGCTGCTGGCGCGGAAGTCGCTGTCCCGGCTGATCCTGGCGCGGCTGTCGGACACCGTGCTGCTGGTCAAGCCCGACGAGGCCGACGGCGCCGTCGAGGAGCTTCGGAAGATGGGCCACACCCCGCGGATCGCGCGCTGAGGCGAGGGACGACGCAGACATGGCCTCGACGCCCAGCCCCGCCGCCGGCCCCCCGGCCCCACGACCCGCCAGCCCGTTCGCGGACGACGCCGACCCCCGGTTCGTCTTCCGCACCCTGCTGGGGCGGCTCCCGCTCGCCACGCTCCGACTCGTCGCCCAGGCGCGCGGCCACGAGTCCGAAGCCGCGCGCGCGCCGACGCTCGCCGGCGAGTTGACCGACCTGCTCGACGACCCCCTGGGGAGCCGCGAGGCGCGTCGGGAGCTCTCCGACGCCGACCGCGCTGCGCTCGGGCTGTTCGGGCTGACCGAGGCGAGGTCCTGGCCGCTGGCCGGGCTCCGCCTGGCCCTCGCCATGCTGGGGGTCGACGCCGACGCCACGCTCGCCGGCCTGGCCCGTCGCGGGCTGCTGGCCGTGGAGATCCCGCCCGACCGCGAGGCGACCGACATGGCGGCGCTCGTCGTGTCCGACGCGGACGGAGAGCTGGAGGTCTGGGCCCACCCGGCGCTGACGCAAGGGGGGCGGCTCCCCATCGCGGCGGCGGCGCCGGAGGTCGCGGGGACGGTCTCGCGGGCCCGCGAGTCCGACGGCCTGGAGCCGGTCATCCGGCTGGCGGCCCTCTGGCAGCGCGCCGGCGCGGGGCCGCTGCGGCGGACCCAGCAGGGCGTCCTGTACAAGCGCGACCGCGAGCGGATCGAGGAAGGCGGGCTGCTGGCGGCGCCGGTCGACGACGCCCTCGCCGAGCTGCCGGACCTGCCGTCGCTCTGGATGGGCCTGGCCCGTCGCGTCGGCCTCCTCGCGGTCGACCGCTCCGACGATTCGCTGCGGGCCGCCCCCGCCGAGTTCTGGGCCGAGAACGCCCTGCACCTCCCCCAGATGCTCGCCTCGGCCTGGCTCGGGCTGCGTTCCTGGGACGAGCGCGGCGAGCCGTCGCCGGAATCGCCCCCGACGTCCGACCCGCCGTCGGCCTGCCTGCGGCCCGCCGTGCTGCTTCGCCTGGCGGCCCTCGACCCCGAAGCCTGGACCACCATCGACGCCCTCTTCCAGTCGCTCAACGCCGACGCCCCCGGCTGGGATCGCCTCGGCGCGCCGGACGAAGCGGCGACGGGCGGCCGGCGGGCCAGGGGGGGGGCGAGGAAAGGCCAGGGGCACGCGCGAGCGGCCCAGATCCTGGAGCGGATCGTCCTGGGCGGGGCCTATGCCCTCGGCCTGGTCCGCGCGGGGGAGGAGGAGGGCACGCGACGTCGCGCGGTCCAGCTCACCCCGCTGGGCCGATACGTGCTGGCGACGGGGCCGCCGCCTCCCCCCCGGCCTTCGTTCGACCAGTTCCTGTTCGTCCAGCCCAACCTGGAGGTCATCGCCTACCGACAGGGGCTCACCCCGCCGATCGTCGGCCTGCTCAGCCGCTTCGCCTGGTGGTCGCGGATCGGCGCGGCGGTCGAGCTGAAGCTCACGCAGGAGTCGGTGGCTCTCGGCCTGGAGTCGGGGATGACGGCCGCGGACATCCAGGAAGTCCTGGCGAGGCATGGCCAGCGCGCCCTGCCGGGGAGCGTGAAGGACGCCGTCGACCGCTGGGCCGGCCGCCGCGAGCAGGTGACGTTCCACCCGGCCGCCACGCTCGTCGAGTTCAGCTCTCGCGAGGATCGAGACCGGGCGCTGGAGTCGTGGATGGCCGAGGCGTCGACGCGACGACCGTTCCTGGCCGTGGCCGACCGCTACATCCTAGCCGAGGACGCCCAGGACGTCCCGACCGCCCGGATCAGCACCACGGCCGCCCGCGACTACCGCCTCCCCCCGGATCGCTGCGTCGCCGTCGAGGACGACGGCGTCACGCTGACCCTGGAGCCATCGCGATCCGACCTCCTGGCCGAGGCCGAGTTGGGGAGCTTCGCCGACGAGGACCGCGCGACGGCCGGCAGGGGGGGGCGTCGCCGGTTCATCGTCACTTCCGCCTCGCTGGACCGGGCCCTGGACGCCGGGCTGACCCCCGCCGCCATGGCCGACTGGTTCCGCCGCCGCACGGGGCAGGAACTCTCGCCGGCGATCCGGCTCATGCTCCGGTCGACGACCGACCTCGACCCGCGTCCCGATCCCTGGCCCGCGCGACGGCTCCTGGTGCTGGCCGCCCCGTCCGCCGAGACGCTCGACGGCGTGATCCAGCACCCCGACACCCGGGATTTGCTGGGCGAACGCCTGGGACCCACGACGGTCGTGGTCCCCGAATCCGGTGTGGAGGTCCTGCGCCAACGACTGGCGCGGTTCGGCATCGCGTTCACCCTACCCTGAATTTCGCCCCCGTCGCGGCGGCCCGATCCCTCGCCCCGGGCGAGAATTGTGGTAAGTTGTATGCGACGAGGGCCGTTTACCATCCCGACCGAGCGGAGCGTGGCGTCATGGAGCTAGAGAAGGTCATCACCTATTGCGCGGTCGCCGTGGCGGCGATCATCGTCCTGATCTTCTCCCTGGATCTGGCGGCCGGGATCTTCGGCCGCTTCATCGCGATGGACGTCCTGTTCATCCTCGGCGGCGGCTTCCTGCTCTGGCAGGGGATCGAGACGCTTCTCGAACTGCGCTGAGGCGGGGAGCGACGGCCGCCGACGTGGGCGCGCCGACGGATCGATCGCGCGGCCGACGTGGACCCGCGCCAAGCCTACCCAGCCAGCATGAGCCGGAGGCCCGGAGTCGTCCAGCGACGCCCTACGCTCAGCGTCCGTGCAACGCGCCTCCGTCTCCCGCCGGGCCGACGTCCCGAGCCCGCGTCGGCGGTGGTCGCGAGACGCGCCGACGTCCGACTCGGCTCATGGTTCACGCGCTCCTGCTCTCGTGAGGCAGGGGGACGCGTGCGTGGCTCCGCTCGGTGGGCCCACGCGACCATCGCCGCCGCGGAGCCGTCGCCGGCATGGCGTCGGTCCCCGTCGGCTCGCCAGGAAATGGGACCGGGATCGAGCCGGCCCGGGCATCCTTAGTCCTCGTAGAACTCTCCCAGGCAGGAGTCGACGGCATCCGGCACGAGCGCCGCGTCGGTCTCCTGGTGGTCTCGCGCCTTGCCGTTGGCGGAGGGGTCGAGCAGGGCGGCCGGAGCGGCTTTCGCCCTGTCCGGGCCGACGTCGTTCCAGAGCTTGCCCGCGACGACGACGAACGCGGGCACGAGGATCGGGCGGACGAGGAAGGTGTCCAGCAGCACGCCCAGCCCCAGCGAAAAGCCCAGCTCCCGCAGCGAGGTCAGGCTGCCGGTGAGCATCGAGCCGAACGTGCCGGCCATGATGAGCCCGCACGAGCTGATGATGCCGCCGGTGTGCGCGACCGCCCGGCGCGTCCCCTCGACGACGCCGTGCTTGGCCTCCTCCTCGATCACGCGGGCCATCAGCAGGATGTTGTAGTCCTCGCCCACGGCCACCAGGATCACGAACAGGAAGAAGCCGACCGTCCAGTCCAGCCCTCCCCACGGCTCGGGCCCGCGGTGCAGGTTGCTGAAGACCAACTCCGTGATCCCCAGCGACGCCAGATAGCCAACAACGACCGTGAAGATGAGGTAGAGGCAGGTCCCCGGGCGCCGCAGCAGGCCCACGAGGATGATGTAGACCCCCAACGTCACCAGGACGTACATCCTGCGCTCGTCGCCCGTGGTGACGCGCATCAGGTCGTTGACGGCGGAGGTCGACCCGGCAAGGCCGATCGCCGCGGCGCCATGGATCGGCCCGCCGGGCATGGCGGCGGTCTCCAGCGACTCCCGGACGGCCGAGAGCGCGTCCATGCTCGGCTTGGAGAACGGATCGCTGCCGAAGACGACGTCGAACCGCGTGATGTGGTTCGGGGTTTCGTCCTCCTTCGGCTTCACGCTGACGTATCGGCCGTCGGCGGCGACGCGGAGGGCGCGGTCGGCCATCTTCTGGAGGAGGTTCATCTCCGACTCGGGGATCGGCGGCTGGCCGAGCGGCTGGCTCAGCGAACGCACCTCGTCCACGCCGGGGACCGCGAGCAGCCGCTTCGTGACCTCGGCCACCTTCTCGCGCCCCTCGGGCGAGCGGAAATCGACCTTCGCGTGCTCGACGACGGCGATCGTCGGGCTCAGCTCCCCCACCGCGAAGTAGCGACGGATCACCGACGCCCCGACGACGCTCGGCCGGTCGGGCGCGAGGTCGGCGAGCTGGCTGTAGTTGGACGTCGTTTGGGCGCCGATCACCGCCAGGGGCGTCAGCGCCGCCAGGCTGATGGCCAGGATCCAGAGGGGATGCTTCACGACCAGCGTCGACACGCCCACCCAGAAGCGGGACGTCGGCGATTCCTCCAGGCCGTCCATCTCCCCGTCCTCGCCCGTCGCGCGCCGCGGGGGTCGAAAAGGCCAGAAGATCACCCCCCCCAGCCACGAGAGCATCAGCGGCGCCAGCGTTAGGGCCGCGATCAGGGCGATGCTCAGGCTCATGGCGATCGCCGGGCCGGTGTAGCGGATCTTGGCGAAGCTGGAGAAGATCAGCATCCCCAGGCCGATGATCACCGTCCCCGCGCTGGCCACCAACGCACCGCCGACCTGCTCGATCGCCTCGCGGAGCGCGTCCTTGCGGGTCCTGCCTCGGTTCAGCTCCTCGCGGTAGCGGGCGATCAGGAACAGGCAGTAGTCGGTCCCGGCGCCGAAGAGGACCACCACCACGAAGACGCGGGTGATGTTGATGACCTGGAACGACATCCACGGGGCGTCGAACTTCTCGGCGAAGTGGGTGGAGACCGCCGCGAGCGACGCGATGGCCTTCATCGAGAAGACGACCGAGAAGGCGATCGTCAGCAGCGGGACCATCGCCAGCAGGGGCGACCGGTAGACGATCAGCAGGATCGCCACGACCAGGATGATCGTGGCCGTGGTGGTGTTCTCGACGCTCTCGTTGGCCGCCGTGTTCATGTCGTGGCCGACGACCGCCGACCCCGAGACCGCGCGGACCAGCCCCGACGGCGGGGCGGGCTGGCGGTCGAGGTACTCGAGGATCTCGTCGACGGCGATCCGCGTCCTGCGCGAGAGGTACGTCCCGTGCAGCGAGGCGATCGACAGCACCGCCTGGCCGGGGCCGTCGTGCGCCCGTCCCACGAGCCGGGGGCCGATCACCGGCGAGCGATGGGTGTCGATCTTCTTGACGCCCAGCGTCGGGACCGTCTCGCTCCACCGATAGAAGTCGGCGGCGTGCTTCTCGACGTAAGCCAGGTCGTCCGGCGTCAGCGGTCCGTCGGCGCGTTCGAAGACGAATACCACCTGCGAGCTGGACGCGTCTCGGGGGAACCCCCGCTCCAGCAGCTCCTGGCCGACGACGCTCGAGTAATCCCTGGGGAAGAACCGGACGTCGTCGTCCTTGGTCACATCGTCCCAGCGCGGTGCGTAAAGAAACAGCAGGGCTGTCGCTGAAATCCAGAGCAGCAGGACGATCCAGGATCGGCGCTGCACCAGGCCGGCGAGGAAAGGGAACATGGTCGAACCGGTGTCCTGTTCGGGGACCGACGGACGACTTCCGCCCTGAAGTCGCCGACCGGGAGGCCGTCGGCCGCCCCCAAGTCGTCCAGCGGCAAGCTGTTTCGTGGGATTTCGCGAGTGTATCCGGCTGCCGTCCGGCTGTCAAAGCGAAACGAAGCGGCCGAGCCCGCGGGGCCCTCGGGGGTTTTCGGCGAGAACCGCCCCGGGACTTGGCCTGAAACTTGCCCTGAGCACTCCGATCCTTTAGAAATTGAGAAGGGGCCGTCGAAACCGGCCCCTTCATGCGTCACCGAGGAAACCTCTCTTGTCCGCCCCATCGCCTCGCGAAATTGCCACCTTCTGGAACGGCCGCCTGGCCCACTACAACGCGCATCGCAATGACGAGCACCTGAACGCGCTTTACGAAGAGACCCTCCGCTTCGTCGGCATGCACCTGGAGAACGACCTCTGTCGCTCCGACTACTGGTCGAGGGTCCCGCTGCAACGCCGCCTCGTCGTCTTCCTCTACCTCGTCGACCAGGGCGTCGTCGAAATGAAGGCCCGCCTGGGCCGCCACCAGTACGTCGTCGCGCCGGACGCCGACGAGTGGGTCGCCCAGACCTCCGCCATGCGTCCGTTCGCCAAGGCCACGCTGGAGCTGATCGCCGCGGTCCGCCACCACGCCGCCCGCCTCGCGCGTCCCCGCAAGGGTTGATCGCCGGGCCGACAGGCCGAGCAACGTCCCGGAGGCGTCGGCGCCACAGCCCGACGCCTCGTCGCGTTTCGAAGCCCCCGGGCTCAACGGAATCGCGACATCCGGTCCACCATCTTGATATAGGCGTCGAGCCCCCGCGCCCTCGCCGCGACGGCGGCGTCGCCTCCGAGCCTCGCATTCCAGCGGAGCAGCGTGGCACGCCAACGCGACGACCGGGGGACGCGAATCCGGCCGTCGCCGTGGACCGTCAGCCCCACCAACTCGAATCCGTCGCGGGCCGTCCCCACCCGCCATCCCTTGCGGGGTTGGACCTCGTAGCCCGACCTCGCAAGGATGTCCTCCACCGCGGCCGTGAAGCCGCCCGGCGGGGCACTGTCCGGCCAGGAGAACGCCAGGTCATCCCCATATCGGGTGTAGACTCCGCCGGTTCTCCCCGTCAGCGTCTCGATTCGCTCGTCGAGCCGGTAATTGACGAGGTTGCTCAGGCAGGGGCTGGTCGGCGCGCCTTGCGGCAGGCCGTCGCGGAAGACGCAGAGGCGCATCAGGATGCGTCGAGTGTCCGGGGCCCATCCCTCGGCCGCCAGCCATCGCGCCACGCGACTCCCCCGGGTCGATTCGAAGAAATCGCGGAGGTCCACCGCGGCGATAGTCCGGTTCCGGGCGTGCGGCAGGACGTGCGCCAGGGTCGAACCTCCAGGTCGGAATGCCGTCGCCGCCGGGTGGACCTGATTATGGGCGAGTTGGGCGTCGAGGAACCGGCGCTGGAGCGTCTTCAACGCCGGCGACGGGGCCAGGATTCGGCGCTCGCGGCCGTCGGGCTTGGCGGCGGCGATTGGCCGATAATAATAGCGCGAGCCCATCCGGATCGCGTCCAGCTCGCTCGTCTCGACCCCTAGTAGGCCCGCCAGGAATTCGCGATGCATGCCCTCCCAGACGACGTGTCTCCGGCCCGAGAACAGGCCGGCGAGCCGCTCGGCCGGGGTCATGACGACGAGCCCGGATCCGACGCGGGCGGCCCGCCGAAGAGACGATCCAGGCCGGGGATCACCACGACGTTCCCCGACTTGGACGCGAGCTGCGACAGCGTCTCCAACTCCTGGAGCCGGAGCATGATCGGGTTTTCCTGCACGAGCTTCGCCGTGTTCGCCCGGGCCCGCGCCGCGGCGACCTCGTGCCGGGCGGCGGCCAGGCCGGCCCGCCCTTTCAGGTCGGCCTCGACTTCCTGGAGGAAGACCGCGCGGACCGTCCCCGGCAGGATCATGTCCTTCACCCCCACTCGCGCCAGCTCGACGCCGTAGGCGAGGGCGCGCGGGGCGACTTCCTCGCGGAGTTGCTTCGAGAGGGCGTAGCGCTCCTTCAGCAGGTCTTCCAGCGTCCGGCCGGTGATGGCCTCGCGCAGCGTAAGCTGGAGGTCCTGGTAGAGCTGAGAGCGAAAGTCGCTGACCTGATGGCGAGCGGCGACGGGGTCGACCACGCGGAACTGGGCGATCAGCGTGACGCGCACGCCGATCTTGTCGGCGGTCAGGATCTCCTGGCCCTCGACGGTCTGGCTGACCTCGCGGACGTCCACGACGTCGACCTTCCAGTCCTTCCACCGCCAGTATCGATACCGACCGGGCGGGAGCACGCCCGCGAAGCGGCCGTCTTGATAGTGCAGGCCGCGCTCGTACTCGCGGACGACCACTTTCTCGCGGAACATGATCGGACGCCTCCCGGTCGGAGGAAGGGAGCTTCGCGATTATTGATGGATCGTATGATGGCGAGTCGGGGGACTGGTGCCGGACGGATCGACGACCACGGGACGATCATTGACGCCGATCGGCCGAGGACGCGAGGCCCTCGGCGAGACCGGCGGGTATCCTGACCGTCGCAAGGCGGTCGCGGACCGCGGTTTCCCGCGGCCGGCGGCGAGGTCGCGTCGCCCGAAGGCGATGGCCCCGCGTCCGCCCCCCGACGTTGGTCCGCGCCGCTCGCGGCGTGGACCATAATGAAGCCCCGACCGCGGTACGCTCGTCCCCAACAGGGGGAGCGCCGCCTGGGCATGGGCGAGGATGAGTGTACGGATTCTCAGGCCAGTGTCAAGGCCCCGCTTCCCGCCCGCGTCATCCCGCCCCGGCCAGCGTCCCGCAGGCGGCCTGGATGTCCTTCCCGCCGGAATATCGGCGCACGATCGGCTGGCCGACGTGCCGCGTCAGGGCGTCGCGGAACGCCTGCAATTCCTCGGTCGAAGGGGGCTTGTAGCGCCCGGTGGGGTCAGTCACCTCGATGAGGTCGACGCGGACCCGGGTGTCGCCGATCAGCTCGCCGAGCGCGCGGGCGTCGTCCTCGTCCATGTTGACGCCGGAGATGCAGACGTAGGCCAGCGTGACGCGCGTGCGACGGGCGATGGCATGCCGCCGCGCCGCGGCGACCACGTCGGCGACCGGCCACCGCGCGGCAACCGGGACCAATTCCTTGCGCTTGGCGTCGGTGGCCGCGCCCAGGCTGATCGCCAGGCGGTAGCGCTGGCCCTCCTCGGTGAAGCGGTCGATCTCCGGCACCAGGCCGACGGTGCTGATCGTGATCGCCTTCGCGGCGACCGCCCCGGCAGACGAGCATCGCAGCAGATCGGCCGCGGCCATCACGTTGTCGTAATTCAGGAACGGCTCGCCCATCCCCATGAAGACGACGCCCGTCACGCGCCGGCCCTGCTCCTGCACGATCGCGCGGGCCTGGAGGAACTGGTCGATGATCTCCCAGGTCCGCAGGTTCCGACGCATCGTCATCCGCGCCGTGGCGCAGAACGTGCAGCCCATCGCGCAGCCGATTTGCGATGACAGGCAGAGGCTCACCGCGCCTTCCTTGTGGAGCGGGATGAGGACCGTCTCCAGCGCCAGGCCCTCGGCGGCGCGGAAGCGGAGCTTCTGGAAACCGTCGACGGGGGACGACACGGAATCGTCGAGCTTCAGCCGGGGCAGGGGGGTGGGAGCGACCTCGCGGCTCAGCCGCTTCGGGATCCGCGACTCCGCCGTCCAGCGATCGGGGTCCAGCACGCCTTCCTTGAAGACAGTCGACAGCAGCCGACGGACGACCCCCGCGTCGCATCCTCGTTCCGCCGCCCAGGCTTCCAGCTCGCCCGGCCGGGCGTCCCTCGGATCCATCGTCGCGCGTTCCCCCGCTGGTGCATGACCCAGAATCAGCCGGTCCAGGATACCGAATCGCCCCCGGTCGGGCGATATTCAAACGCTTGCGCGCGGAGGCCGCGCGCGATCACGAGCCGGGCGAGGCGGCGGCGCGTCCTCGCCGAATTCGAACGAGATGAAGAAACCAAAATCCGGAGAACAAACCTTTGGCGCGGGGGCGTCGTAGGAATCCAAGGATCGCGAGTTGGCGAGCCGACGGGCGCGATCCCGTCGAAATGCATGCTGGATCAGGAGTTGAGGCGTCGCGATTTCCGCGGTCGCATTCCAGTAAAGTGTGAGGAGAAGTCGAGGATGAAGCGAAACCCAGTCGCCTGGGCGGCCCTCGTGGTCTCGACGGCCGCGTTGGTCAACTCGTCGGGCGTTCTCAGGCCGATGCCGGCGGCCCCCAAGCTGCCCCCCAAGAGCCAGGAGGTCGCCCAGGCGCTGTCCCAGGCCTACGAGGCCGTCGCGGAGTTCGTGAAGCCGTCGGCCGTGCAGATCAGCGTCCAGAAGAAGGCCGCGGCCGGCCCCGACATGCGGAACTTCCGGTTCCCGATGCCGGGCAATCCCCGGAACGGCCCGCAAACGCCGAACGACATGAAGGACCTCGAGGAGATGCTGAAGAAATTCTTCGGCCCCGAGGGGAGGGTTCGGCCCAACCAGTTCGGCGGCCGCGGCGGCGGCGTGGGCTCCGGGTTCGTCTATGACGACAAGGGGCACATCCTGACGAACTACCACGTCGTCGAGGGCGCCGAGAAGATCGTCGTCGCCTTCAGCGACGGGGTCGAGTTGCCCGCCACGGTGGTCGGCACCGACGACAAGTCGGACGTCGCCGTCATCAAGGTGGAGAGCACCAACTACCCGCCCCTGCCGCGTGGGAACAGCTCCAGTGTGAAGGTGGGCGACCTGGTCATGGCCGTCGGCTCGCCGTTCGAACTGAGCCAGAGCGTGACGACCGGGATCATCTCGGCGACCGAGCGGAACAACGTCCGCATCAATGAGTACGAGTCGTTCATCCAGACCGACGCGGCGATCAACCCGGGCAACTCGGGCGGGCCGCTCGTCAACATGGCCGGCGAGGTGGTCGGCGTGAACTCGGCGATCGTCACCGGCAGCCGCGGCAACGACGGCATCGGCTTCGCGATCCCGATCGACATGGCCGCCGAGGTCGCCGATCAGCTCATCGCCAGCGGCAAGGTCCAGCGCTCGCGGATCGGCATCCAGCTCGCGCCGCTGACCCCGATCCTCGCCAAGCAGCTCGGCGTGGAGGACGCCAAGGGCGTGCTGGCCGAGCAGGTCCTCCCAGGCAGCCCGGCGGAGAAGGCCGGCCTGAAGCCGGGCGACGTCATCGTCGGCTTCGGCGGCGAGAAGGTCGACAGCGTCCCGATCTTCCGGCTGAAGGTCGCCTCCAGCAAGGCGGGCCAGGAGTTCCCCATCGAGTACTTCCGCGAGGGCAAGCGCCAGCAGGGGACCATCGTCCCCGCGCCTTCCGAGGAGGTGGTCTTCAACATCGAGCGCGAGCGGAAGGAGGCCGAGGAGGAAGGCTCGACGGCCAAGGAGTCCGAGAAGTCGCCCATCGCCGACTTCGGGATCGACGTCCAGCCGCTGACCCCCGAGCTGGCCGAGTCGCTGGGCATCCCCAAGGACGTGAACGGCCTGCTCGTGGCCTCCGTCAAGGAAGGGAGCCCGGCCGAGGCCGAGCAGATCCGCGAGGGGGACGTCATCACGAAGGTCGTCCGCGACAAGAGCGTCCAGCCCGTCGGCGACGTGAAGTCGTTCCAGGAGCTGGCCGCCAGCGTCGACACCCTGTCGATCTACGTCCAGTCCGGCCAGGGGCCCGGACGCTTCGTCTCGCTGGCGAAGCCGACGAAGTAAGCCGGCCTCGGCCCCTAGCGGGCGGGCCGCCAGGCTAGGTGGAAAAGGAGAAAGGGCGTCCAGGCGCGAACCTGGACGCCCTTTCCACATCTATCAATGATCCAGAGTGACCTGGGCTCGCGGGGTCAATCAGGAGGCGCGTGCGACGTTGTCGGCGGGTCGCCTGGTGGTAGGAGTATTGATCGGCGCGCGGGCCGGCCGCGCTCACCGAAAGTTCGCCCGACCGCCGGATTCAGGGCGACGTCGCCGATCGCCGAAACATCCTCCGGTCCCGACGGCCCGCCGGGCCCCCCGGACGCTCCCGGCGGAACCGGGGAAAAAGGGCCTGCCGGATTCGCCGCCTCTGAAGTATTGTAAATGCGGCATCGGGCCGACGCGTGGCGACGGCCCGACGGCCGGTATCACGCAGCGAGAGCCCGCCGGGGGGTCCGATGGACGGCGGGTGCTCGCCACTTTCCACCGCGGGCCGAAGGCGAAGTTCTCGATGATCGATCCGACAACCAATCCCGGTTCCGAAGAGCATGAATCGACCGAACGGTACGACATCGAGGCGGCCCCCCGGGTGCGCAACCTCCCGCCGTACCTCTTCGGCAAGATCAACGAGCTGAAGTACCGCAAGCGCAGGGCCGGGATCGACGTCATCGACCTCGGCATGGGCAACCCGACCGACCCTCCCCAGGACTGGGTCATCGACAAGCTCTGCGAGGCCGCCCGCGACGAGCGGAACCATCGCTACAGCGTCGCCAACGGCGTCTACAACCTCAGGCGCGAGGTCGCGGCCAAGTACGAGAACCGCTTCGGCGTGACCCTCGACCCCGACCACGAGGTCGTCGCCACCATCGGTTCCAAGGAGGGGTTCAGCCACATGTGCCTGGCCCTCCTGGGCCCCGGCGACACGGCGCTCGCCCCCGCCCCCACGTTCCCCATCCACATCCACTCGATCGCCCTGGCCTCGGCGAACGTGATCTCGCTGGACGTTCGCGACGAGCGCGCCTTGCTGGCGAACATCGCCCGCGTGTGCGAGAGCCTCCACCCCCGGCCCAAGATCCTGGTCCTGAACTACCCCCACAACCCGACCGCCACGGTGGTCGAGCCGGCCTTCTTCGAGGAGATCGTCGGCCTGGCGAAGAAGTACCGCTTCTTCGTCATCCACGACTTCGCCTACGGCGACATCGGCTTCGACGGCTACCAGCCGCCGAGCTTCCTCTCGGTGAAGGACGCGATCAAGGTGGGCTGCGAGTTCACCACCATGTCCAAGGGCTACAACATGGCCGGATGGCGCGTCGGCTTCGCCGCCGGCAACCGCGACATGCTCGGCGCCCTCAAGGCCATCAAGGGCTACTACGACTACGGGCTCTTCCAGGCCGTCCAGATCGCCTCGATCGTCGCCCTTCGCCACGGCGAGGAGGCCCGCGCCGCCCAGGTCGCCGAGTATCAGGAGCGCCGGGACGTGGTCGTCCGCGGCCTCCGGCGGCTGGGATGGGAGATCGAGTCCCCTCGCGCCGGGATGTTCGTCTGGGCGGACATGCCCGAGCCCTGGCGGAGCCAGATGGGATCGATCGACTTCGCCATGAAGCTGCTGGAGGAGGCGAACGTCGCCGTCAGCCCCGGACGCGGCTTCGGCGAGCCGGGCGAGGGCTCGCTCCGCCTGGCCCTCGTCGAGAACGATCAGCGCCTCCGCCAGGCGGTCCGCCAGATCGGCCGCTGCCTCCGACCGGAACACGCCGCGAGTTAAGTTCGCTGCCGAATCGGCCGGTAGCGATTTTACAACATCCTGTTTTGCGATGGAATCATTTTCAGCAGGAGGGGTGTCGCCTGATAAAATGCCGGAGTTCGCCCCAAAAGGGCGCTCTCCGCGGCATTCCTCGAGGCGACAATGCGAAACTGCCCGATTTGCGCCCATGCCTCCGCCGAACCATGGCTCCTCGTCCCGGACATCGTCACCTCCTCCCCTTCGAGGGGGGCGTACGAGCTCTTTCGGTGTCGGGACTGCGATTACGGCTTCGTCGATCCGCGGCCGACGCCGGAGGAAGCTCGCGGCTTTTATCCGGACAACTACTACACGCACGCGCCGAACGGGAGGCCCGCGGGGGGTCGCCTCCCGTTTCCCGATCGCCTCCTGCACAACCTGGCGTGGCGGTTCGACCGGAGCGTCCCGATGACCGACGCCCTCGGGCGATACTGCGCGGGCCGCCCTCGCGTCTGCGACATCGGGTGCGGTTCGGGAAAGTTGCTTGGCTTGATGCGCGACGCGGGCGCGGACGTGGTGGGCGTCGAGATTGACGAGAAGGCCCGAAACACCGCCCGGTCTCTCGGCCTTGAGGTGTATGCCGGGACCGCGGAGCAACTCCCCCCGGAGGTGGAGCCGGGGACGTTCGACCTGGTCTGGATGTGCCACGTCCTGGAGCACTGCATCGATCCGGTCGCCGGGCTCGCGAGTGTCTCAGGACTGCTGAAGCCCTCGGGCCGACTGGTCGTCGAGGTCCCGAACAACGAGTGCCTCGGCATGCAAAGGTCGGGCATCGCCTGGCGGTGGCTGGACGTCCCCAGGCATCTGAACTTTTTCACGCGAAAAAGCCTGACCGGGGTTTGCCGCCTGGCCGGCCTGGAGGTCGAGACGGTCGAGTTCTCGGGCTACGGCCGCCAGTTCCATCCCGTCTGGGCCGCGGCGGAGGAAAGGCTGCGGCTCGCCTTCGCCGCCGCCAACGCCGCCGCGAGCACGGGGGCCTCCACGCGGGGCGTCGGCGCCCCGTCCCGCTGGTCGCTGCTGCTGGCCACGGCGGGTGCCCAGGCCGGGAGGAAATACGACTCGGTGCGCGTGACGGTCCGTCGGCCGGCGTAGTTCGACCGCCGGCCGTCAGGGCCCCGGAGATCAGGCGTCGCGATGCCCGCGGCCGTGGGGCGGCTCGTGGTGGGCCTGCTGGTTCGGCCCGGGCGCTTTCGGCGGGGGGGGGGAATCTAGCCGGCCGAAGATCATCCGCCCGGCGCTCGTCTGGAGGACGCTCGTCACCGTCAGGCGGACGATCTCCCCGAGGTGGTACGCCCCCTGCTCGGCGACGACCATCGTGCCGTCGTCGAGGTAGCCGACCCCCTGGCCGGACTCCTCCCCGCGCTTGATGAGCTTGACGTTGAGGTTCTCGCCCGGCAGGACGATCGGCTTCATCGCGTTGGCCAGGTCGTTGAGGTTGATGACCTCGACCCCCTGGAGGCGGGCGATCTTGTTCAGGTTGTAGTCGTTGGTGACGACCTTCCCCCCCAGGTGCTTCGCCAGGATCACCAGCCGCTGGTCGACCTCGCGCACGCCGGCCAGCTCGGGGATCTCCGCGTCGTCGATCCGGACCTCGACCCCCGGCGACTTCTGGAGCCGGTTCAGGATGTCCAGCCCGCGTCGGCCGCGGTTGCGCCGAAGCTTGTCGGAGCTGTCGGCGATGCCCTGCAACTCCTGGAGGACGAACCGGGGGACGACCATCGGCTGGTCGATCACCTTGGTCTCGGCCACGTCGGCGATCCGGCCGTCGATGACGACGGAGGTGTCCAGCACCAGCGGCCTGGCCCCCTTGACCTCCTTGGAGAACTCGACGTAGGGGATGATGAACCGGAAGTCGTCCTTGGTCTGGAGCAGCGTCGACATGCAGATGTAGGTGATGAACAGCGTCAGGACGCTGGCGATGGTCGGGTGCGTCTTCGGGTTGATGTACTGCTGGAGCGCCGGCTGGATCGCCTCGCTGACGAGGTTGCTCAGGAAGATGCCGACGATGACGCCGAAATAGATGGCGGAAATCGTCTGGATCCGCTTGCGAGGGGTGAGCCAGTCCGCCACGACGAACGCGATGGCCGCCAGCATCAGGCCGGTGAAGAAGACGTAGGGGCGGCCCAGGTCGTTCTCGCCCACGACGCCGGCGATCCGCACGCCCAGCGCCGCGACCACGAGCAAGAAGATGATCCGGATCAATACGAGCAGCATCGACGACCTCGCGGGAGGGAAGGAGGGGGCGGGATGATCCGATGATCGGCCGCGAGACGGCCGGTTGCAAGACTAGGCCTAACGAATTCCTTCATGGAAGCGCCCCGGCCGCCGCGTCGGCCTCGATTTCGGCCCGCAGTCGCTCTCGGAATCGGTCGAGGCTCTCGGTGACGACCTTGGTCTCGGCCAGGACGGGCATGAAGTTGGCGTCGCCGTCCCAGCGGGGCACGACGTGCCAGTGCAAATGCCCCGGGAGTCCCGCGCCGGCCGCCCGGCCCTGGTTGAGCCCGACGTTGTAGCCCTGCGGTCGCATCATCCGGTCGAGGATCGCGGTCATCCACCGGATCGTCTCGATCGGCTCGACGAGGTCCGCCCCCCGGAAGTCCTGGAGGGTCCCCAGGTGCCGCATCGGGGCGATCAGGAGGTGCCCATTGTTGTACGGATAACGGTTCAGGACGACGACAGTGGACCGACCCCGCCAGGCGATGAGGTTCTCGGCGTCGCGATCCTCGGCCAGCCCACGGCAGAGGAAGCACGAGGGGCCGTCGCCGCGATCGAGCTCGCCGGAGACATATTGCGCGCGCCAGGGCGCCCAGATTCGATCGATCACGATAGGGAGTCTCCGACCGGCCATCGCGCGCGAGGAGGACGCGTCCCGAGGGGGCGATCCAGGGCGCGGGGACGCGCCGCGGGCGGGCGCGCCGCTTCGGTACGGATCCGCGCCGTCCGATGATGGATCATACCAGCCGCGGGGGCGGCGTGTCTCGCGGTGAGCCGGCGGAATTCCCGATCGGATCAGGTCAGAGGAGGCGACCCTCCCAAAGCGGGCTTCGCGCCCAGACCCTACCCGTGATGTGCCCGCTCTCCACCATGATGAGCTGGGCGCGGTCCTCGCCGGGGCGGGCGCGGGTCTCCGGGTCGATCAAGACGTGGTTGCCGGGGACCCGGAAGCTGAATGGGCGGGGATAGACGGGCTGCCCCGCGGACGGCCCGAGCGCGGCGGGCTCGCCGTCGACCAGCCACCGTCGACCGGTCCACTGGACCTCCTGTCCCCCCACGGCCACGACCCTCGCGGCGCTCTGGATGCCCGTGACCGAGCCGTCGAGCCAGACCCACTGGCCGCGCTCGGGCAGGCTCTCCTTGTAGGCCAGCCGGTTGACCAGGTATGAGCCCTCGTCGGGATCCGGCCCGTAGCTAGGCCAGGCCACCAGCGAGAGCAGGCCGAAGAGGGGGGCGTGCAGGGCCAGGCCGAACCCCACGCCGGTCGCCGCGAGGACGGGCGTCGGGGTCATGCCGCAGAACGGGTTCAGCCGCGCCGCGTCGACCCATCCGAGCGTCTGCACGGCGATCGCGGCGACGAGGAGGAACCACATCGACGGGGTCCCCCACAGCACCACGGCACCGGCCGCCGCGCCGACGTAGGCCGCCGCCATCGTCGCGCCGCGGGAGCGTCGCCCCGCCGACCATTGCGCGAGGCCCGGGACGAGGGCCCACGGGCTCGGCACGTTCGTGGAAAAAGCCGGAGTCGTCGCGATGCGACGACCTGACCTCGCGGGGGGTTCGGCGGACTTCATTCCGGGGCCTGGGACTGCGGGGAGGATGGAGCCCCCGAATCGCGGCTCGCGGGGGACGCGACCCGGCTCGGGGCGGACTTTCTTCGAGATCCTCGCCGTGGGTCCGGCAAGGGGGCGGATACAGAAAGAGTACACAATCCCCCCCAAATTTCGCCCCCGATTTCCGGAATTCCTGAAATCGTCGATCCGCGCTCCCGGGGACTCACCGGCCGGCGGCCTCGCCGGGGGCGAGCAACTCGTCCACCCGGGCGAAGGCGTAGCCGCGATCCGCGAGGCGGTCTAGCAGCTCCCCGAAGCGGGCGGAGAACTTATCGGTTCGCTTCGGACTGGTCCCGACGTGGAGGAGCAGCAGGAAGCCGTTCAGGCCATGCGGATCGTCCCGCTCGCGACGGAGGATGCTTTCGAAAATCTCCCGCGACGGCACGAAGTTCCGGGCGTCGTCCTCGGTGTAGTCGGCGTTGGAGCGGGTGCCGGTCGTGAAGTTAACCAGGCGCATCCCCCTCGCGGAGGTCCAGCGCGCGATCTCCGCGTCATAATGCTCGTAGGGAGGGAGGAAATAGACGGGGGGCTCGGGCGCGAAGCGGGCGACCTTCGCCAGGTTGGCCGATAGATCGGCGTCGAACGTCTCGCGCGACACCAGCCGCTTACGGTCCGGACCCCAGTCGCAATAGAGGAGATGCTTGTCCGAGTGCGGGCCCAGGTAGTGCCCCTCGGCCACGATGCGCTTGACCAGCGGCTCGAACCTCGGGTTCGCCAGGAAATCGCCGGTGAGGAAAAACGACCCCCGGGCGCGGTGCCGGGCCAACTCGTCGAGGATCGTCTCGCATCCCTCGGCGAACTCATGCCCGGTGAAGACCAACGCGAGCCGCTTCGCCGAAGTCGGCCCGCGCGTGATGCCGCCGTGGGCGATCGCGCAGCCATCCGCGACCGCCGGCCCATCGCCGTCGCCGGGGGCGAGGCCCGTCGTCGCCAGGCAGGCGCACGCGACGATCGATAAAAGTCGAGCCTTCCGCCCCGTCCAGGTCGTCATGTCGTCGCGGCCTCGTTATCGCTTGATCTGGCTGACGATGGTCGGGTCGGCGATCTTGCGATCGTCGGCGAGCATCATCGCCTTGCTGAGGATGATGGAGAGGGTGGCGTCCCCCTCGAACGGGAGGAAGACGCCGCCGTCCGGCTCGGCGGCCGAGCGCTTGGGGACGATGCAGAGGTACTGGTCGTTGGGCTCCATCAGGATGTTGCCGCTGCCGAGGTGGATCTTGTACGTCCGCAGGTCCCCCTTGACGACCAGGAACCTGTCGCTGAACGAGCATCGCGGGCCGATCTTGAGCCGGGGGATCAGTCGCTCCAGGACGGCCTTGCGGGTCTGGCCGTTGGCTGTCAAGTCGCCGAAGCTGTAGCGTTGCCAGTAGTCGACGTGACGCCCTCCGGGGCCGCCGTCGGCCCAGGTCGGGTCGTTGCCGACGCTCGCCACGCCGACGAACAGGTCGACGTCCCGCAGGACTTCCGACAGCACCAGCGGCGGCACGCGTTCCAGCGGCACGGGCTCGGCGTCGTCCCGGCCGTTCCAGCCCGTCGAATACCCGCCTCCCCCCGCGTGCGCTTGACGCTGGGGGGCGGCGATCTCGTAGAACCGGACCTGATCGGTCGACAGGTGCAGATAGGCGCCGGACTCGGTCGAGTCGCGGCCGTATTCCTCGCCGATCCCCTCCACCCAGAACTCGGCGCGCAGGCCCCACTCGGGGAGATCCTTGCTGGTCGCCGGGTAGGAGTCGTCGACCATAAGCCGCAGGCGGTTCTTCCAACCCCGGTTGGCGCAGAGGGCGTGGTACTGATGCTGCCGCAGGACGTGCGCGGCGAAGCGGTTGGAGTAGACGCGCGTGTTGCGCTCCGCGTCGGTCAGGACGTAGACCTCGCGGTGGGCCTGCTTGAACGGCTGGCGGATCTGGTGGCGGTCGAGCCAGTCGCGCCAGGCCGTGACCTCCTCGATCGTCCGGCCGATCGGGTGCCACAGGCCGACCGTCGACGCTTCCAGGCCGTCCAGCGGCCAATCATGCGCGTCGACCATCCGGCCGTCGAGCCAGGCCCCGTCGACCGTCCGGTCGTCGGATTCAAACCGCCAGATCAGCCGCCGGGCGATCACGCCGACGAGCGGGTGATCCCGGTAGCGTCCCCGCCACGCCTCGAACGGCCAGGGCTTGCGGACCAGGAACAGGCCGTCGATCCGCTCGCGCTGGGCGGTCAGCATCTTGCCGATGTCCTTGACCGCCCCCTGTAGCTCCTTCAAATCGTCGGCGTGCTCCTTCTTGACCGCGGCGGGGACCGACTTGAGGGGCTTGCCGTCGGCCGCCTTCGACCACCTCAGCGAGGCGTCGCGCCCCTCGGCCAAGATCTCGGCGACGTATTCCCCGAGTTCCTCCCGACGCCGCCCGACCTCCTCCATGCCGTACGCGGGGACGGCCATCTCCTCGACCTCGTCCCGCGGCAGCCCCTCGCGCCTCGCGGCGGCGTCCAGCGCCTTCTCGACCTCCTTCTGGGCGGTGCCGAACTTGATCTTCACCTTCAGCAAGGCGAGCTGCCCGACGGCGTCCAGCCCAGGCATCATCCCGAGCGCGGCGACGGCCGCGTTCCCCAGCGAGACCAGCCGCGGCCCCTTGCCCGGAACCTTGCGGTAGCTGGAGAGCGCCAGCCCGGCGAGCGACCGCGCAAGATCGCGGTCGGCGGACATCGCGGCGCACCAGGCCAGGCCCTTGAGCATATTGACATGATGGGGCTCGATCAGGTCGTCATGGGACGGTTCCCATGCCTGCCCGCGCGGCCTCGATTGAGTCCGGGGCCGATCGACCAGCGGCAGCCACGTCAGGAGCCGCCCCTTGAAGTCGTCGAAGCCCACGGCCTCGACCAGCGCGGGGACGCCCTTCAACCATCTGGCGGTCGGCTTGCCTCCCCCGGCTTCCTGGCAGGAGATCAGGAGCGACGACCATCTCTGGCGACGCTCGGGCTCCATCGCGGCCAGGTCGGCGATGGCGACGTCGGACCAGGCCTCGCCCAGGATGAGACGCGCCCCGGGCTCTCGCCCGGTCAACCTGGCCAACCGGTCGGCGGCCTTGCGGCAGCCGGCGTCGCGCGTGTCGGCGGACAGTTTGGCGATCGCCGTCTCGACAGCGTCGGCCAGTTCGTCCCCCAACGGCCCGGCGGCGGCCCGATCCTCGAAGGCCGACGCGATGCCTGCCAGCGGGATCCAGTAGGAGTTCACCGCGTAGGACGTGGTCAGCCAGCCCAGGATCGCCTTCAGCGTCCCGTCCGAGAGCGGCAGCTTGCGCCGGAGCAGGGCCCTCAAGGCGACCTCGGCGAGCTGACGACGGATCAAGGCCGGCCCCCAGCGCGCGTCCGAGTGCGGATTGCGCGGGTTGCCGGCACCGGCCCGAATCTCCTCCAGGCTTCGGTCGGCCTCGGCCAGCCGCTCCAGGAGGCGGCCGACGGCCGCGGCCTGCGTGTCCCTGTCGAGGGCCAATAGCCCCGGCCCGACCTGGGTGTCCTTCAACTCGATCCCGTATGTGTACCCGTACTTCCCTCTGCACTCCTCGGCGAGCAGAGCGTCGATCAGCCCCTCCACGACCTCTTCCGGGGCGGTCGCCTGGTCCTGGCCCATCGGCTCAGCCCCCCACCAGCAGGGTGAGGCGGAGGAAGGTGACGACGGACTTCGGTCCGATGGTGAAGGTCTGGTCGAGCGATTCGGCCTGGCGGTCGTCGATCAGGATCAAGATCTGGTTCGCGTCGAACGCCCCGAGCGCCCGCTCGTATTGTTTCTTCCAGTCGATCGGGCGGGGCTTGCCGCCGGCCCTCGGGCCGTTGAGGGCCTGCTCATACCCCTCGGGCTGGACCAGGCCCCGGTAGGGGCCGGCGGCTCGCTCGCGGGCGTTGTGATCCTGGACCTCCTGATAGACTCTTTCGCGGATCAGGTCGCGGACGGTGATCGTCTCGTTCAGGAATTCCAGGGACCATTCTTGCGAGACGCCCCCGGCGGGGGTCTCGTCGCGGACTGTCAAGGTCGCGGGCATCGGCGTGGCCTCCCGAAATGGGGACCGGGGCGGCGAACGGAGTGAATCGGGCCTCCATGCACGGTAACGGGGCGACGGGCCGTTCGCCAGGATCGAATGATTCGAATCGTCCGCGCGTCGTGAATCCGCCTTGACGACCCCGGAGACGTTGATAGGATTGTTCGTCTTGAGCGCTCGACCTCCCCGGATCCCACCCGATCCCGTATCAGGCGGCCTCGGCCTACCGTGCCTGGTGCGCCTTGCTTTCCCCCGGCTGGCCGCCGCTTCGTTGCTGGAACAGACGAATCGGACCGGTCCCGTCTCGATGAGAACGATGTGTGGTTAAACAGGTCGCGGGACGGGCGTTCCACCCATCCCGCGACCGTTGAGACGTAATCGGACCATGGAAAATCTGCGAAGCCTGCGGAACATCGGCATCTCGGCCCACATCGATTCGGGCAAGACCACACTCACCGAGCGGATGCTGTATTACACCGGCCGGACCCACGTGCTCAAGGAGGTCAAGGGCGAAGGCGCGGTGATGGACCACATGGAGCTGGAGAAGGAGCGCGGGATCACGATCTCGTCGGCGGCCACCACGGTCCGCTGGCACGACAACGTGATCAACATCATCGACACGCCCGGCCACGTCGACTTCACCGTCGAGGTGGAGCGGTCGCTGCGCGTGCTCGACGGCGCCGTCCTGGTCCTCTGCTCCGTCGCCGGCGTGCAGTCGCAGTCGATCACGGTCGACCGCCAGATGAAGCGGTACAACGTGCCGCGGCTGGCGTTCATCAACAAGATGGACCGCACCGGGGCCAACCCCTCCAACGTGATCGGCCAGCTCGAGTCGAAGCTCGGCCTGACGACGCTGCCGCTGCAGCTCCCGATGGGCGCCGAGTCCAACTTCCAGGGCGTGATCGACCTGATCAATCGCAAGGCCCTGTACTTCGACGGCGAGAAGGGCGAGGAGGTCCGCTCGGAGGAGATCCCGGCCGAGTTCGCCGCCGAGGCCGCCCGCGCCCGCCAGGGGATGCTGGAGGCCCTCTCGATGATCTCCGACGAGATCATGGAGCTGCTCCTGGAGGAGCAGGAGGTCCCTCTCGAGCTGATCCACGACACGATCCGCGCCGGCACCATCGCCCAGCAGCTCTGCCCGGTCCTGGTCGGGACCGCGTACCGCAACAAGGGGATCCAGCCCCTGCTGGACGCCGTCTGCCGCTACCTCCCCAGCCCGCTGGACCGCGAGGTCAGCGCCAAGGACAACGACAACGAGATGCAGGAGGTCCCGCTCACCACGGACCCCGAGGCCCCTCTCGTCGCCATGGCGTTCAAGCTGGTCGAGGAGGCGTTCGGCCAGGTCACGTACATGCGGATCTATCAGGGCACGCTGAAGAAGGGGACGTTCTACTACAACTCCCGCCAGAAGAAGCGCGCCCGCATCAGCCGCATCCTCCGCGTCCACGCCGACGAGAAGGAAGACATCGACGCCGCCACCGCCGGCGACATCGTCGCCGTCATGGGGCTCGAGTGCGCCACCGGCGACACGTACTGCGCCGAGGGGTCGAACCTCTCGCTGGAGAGCATCTACGCCGCCGAGCCGGTCATCGACCTGTCGATCCAGCCCCACAAGCGGGGCGACTACGACAAGCTCTCCAAGGCCCTCAACCGCTTCATGCGAGAGGACCCCACGTTCCGCGTCCATGTCGACCCGGAGACCAGCGAGACGATCATCTCCGGCATGGGCGAGCTGCACCTGGAGATCTACGTCGAGCGCATCCGCCGCGAGTACAAGGTCGACTGCACCGTCGGCATGCCGAAGGTGAGCTATCGCGAGGCCCCGACCCGCGAGACCCCGTTCAACTACAAGCACAAGAAGCAGACCGGCGGCTCCGGCCAGTACGCCCACGTCGTCGGCAAGCTCGTGCCGCTCGACCCGCAGAACCCCGAGCCCTTCGTCTTCGAGAACAAGGTCACCGGCGGCCGGATCCCGAACGAGTACATCCCCTCGGTCGAGAAGGGCTTCCGCGAGTCGATGCGCAAGGGCCCCGTCGCCGGCTACGAGGTCATGGGCGTCCAGATGACCCTGGACGACGGCTCGTACCACGACGTCGACTCCTCGACCATGGCCTTCGAGATCTGCGCCCGCGACTGCTTCCGCGAGACGTTCCGCAAGGCCGAGCCGGTCCTGCTGGAGCCGATCATGATCGTCGAGGTCGAGATCCCGACGGAGTTCCAGGGCCCCGTCACCGGCGCCCTCTCCTCCAAGCGGGGCGTCATCCTCGGCACCGAGAGCCGCTCGGGCTACACCGTCATCTCGGCCGAAGTCCCGCTCAGCGAGATGTTCGGCTACTCCAACGACCTCCGCAGCATGACCCAGGGGAAGGGGGGCTTCAGCATGGAGTTCCTCAAGTACCAGAAGCTCCCCTCGCGGCTCCAGGAAGAGGTCGTCAAGAAGGTGCAGGCCGAGGCCAAGGCCTGAGCCTCGCCCCGATCCTTTCCGAAATCTCGACCCATCGCGAGGCCGCCGGCACCCCCGGCGGCCTCGTCGCGCGTCTGGAGCGTTCCCGGAGCGATGAATCCGTCTCGTCTCGCTCTTTATATCAAATTCCGGGGAATTCTCGAAGTCGTAAGCCACGGTCCGGCAATTATTTAGGTCGATCGGGCTGGATCGCGGATTTTCTCCTCCCCATTCGTATGCATGGACAAGGTGGAGAGCTTCACTCCGCGGATCCTTGGCAATTCGAATGAAGGGAATCGACAAGCCGAAGCCGCGCGCCATGTCGGCCCTCGGCCGTGATCGGGCTGTCCGCGATGGCCTCGATGGTCTTTCGGGTCGCGACGCGTGGCCCCGACCCGGCTGGCGACGACGACCGCTCCTGAGGGCGGGGGAGGATTTCGGGCCGGTTGAGTGACATTGCGAGGGAGCCGTGGCGACCATTCCCCGCCCCGCGCGACCGGCGACGGTCGCCGGAAAACATGTTCGAAATCGACGAACGAAGCCAAGCCGACACGCAGGTCAAAGGTTTGAGGATTAAGGAGTTAGGTCCGACGCTGCGCGAAGCTCGTCCCGACGAACAAAGCCACCGAGCCTCGTCGCGGACGGGCGCGATCAACGGAGGCGCGTTCGGATTCCTGGCATCGAAATGCGTTCGATCATTGACGCCGAGGGGGCGAGTCTGGGATAACGACGCGGCTCATCTCTCTCCAAACGCGGCGAATGCTCGTCCGGAAGGCTTCGGAGGGCTCCTGTCATGCGACCGCACGCATCGGCCTCGTCTCCCCTCGACCCGCGACACACCCTGGGCGCGACGGCGCCCCCCCGGAACCTGGCGCGATCCGCCCTGGCGGCCGTGCTGATCGTCGCCCTGACCGCGACGGCCGCGACCCTCGGCCGGCGAGTCTGGCACGAGTGGTCGATGTTGATGGAGGAGGAACGCTACGTCGCCTCGAGCGCGGTGATCGGCTTCCGCAACATCTACCCGGCGATCTCCAAGGCCATGCCTCCCGATCCATGGCGTCGGACGGAGGGCACCAACCTCTTCGTCTGGGCGGGGTGGAAGGGGGCCCAGGGACACCAGTGGTTCAAGCTGGCGGTGGGGGACTGCGACCCGGCGGCGCTGGGGCTCCCGATCGGCCGGGACGTGGCCCGCGCCATCGACGATCCCGACGTCGAGGCCGACGGCGGCGAGATCTGGGCCCGCATGCCCGAGGAGGCCGACGTGGCGGGGCTGACGATCGGGAAGAGCGCCCGCGCCTACCCCAGGATCGTGCTGGGGAAGGTGCTGGTCGTCAACGACGTCATCGACGGCGTCCCGCGGCTCGTCCACCACGACCCATTCCGGGGCGCGGAGGGGGCGGCGGACGTCTCCGTGTACGACGCGAGCGTCGACGGCGGCCGGATCCTGCTGGCGTCCAGCGGGTTCTCGCTGGGCCGTCGGCACGTCCTGTACGACCGCGGCACGGAGAGCCTGTGGGTGGAGCGAGGCGATGCCCTGGCCGCGTTCAGCGGCAAGCTCAAGGGGAAGACCCTCCCGCTGGTCCAACGGCTCCCCACCACGTCGTGGAGCGACTGGCGATCCGACAACCCCGAGACCCGGCTCCTCGTCGGGGCGAGGATGGGCCCGGCGAGGCTTGCGGGCCGGTGAAGGGGGGAGCGAGGGACCGACCGGCGGTCGGGCCGGATCGCCGGGGGTCCCCGCTTGACGGGCCGGGCTCGGGACGCTAACTTGGATTTTGACAAGACGATACGATCCTGAACGTCCCCGGTGGCGGGCGGGCGCGGCCTCGTGCCCGCGGTTCGCCGTCGTTTCCTCGTTCAGCGGCCCCACCCGAGTCGGCGTCCCCGCCGGACGGATCCGGCTCCTTCCTTCTCGACGTCGAGGCGATCAAGCGGGCTCCGAGGCCCCGGCTTCGGCCTCGTCCACGGCCGTTGGGCGCCCTTGTCTGGCCCAGTCCAGGAGTCTCCCAGTCCGATGTCCACGTCTACGTCCACGCCCAAATCCAAGTACGTCTATTCCTTCGGCGGCGGCAAGGCCGAGGGCAAGTCCGACATGAAGGAGCTGCTCGGCGGCAAGGGCGCCAACCTCGCCGAGATGAGCTCGATCGGCATCCCCGTCCCGCCGGGGTTCACGATCACCACCGAGGTCTGCCACGAATACTACGAGACCGGCAAGAAGCTGCCGGAGGCCGTCCGGCCGCAGGTCGAGGACGCGCTGAGGCAGGTCGAGTCGCTGACGGGCAAGAAGTTCGGCGACCAGTCCGACCCGCTGCTGCTGAGCGTGCGATCCGGCGCCGCGCTGTCGATGCCGGGCATGATGAACACGATCCTCAACCTGGGCCTGACCGACGTCTCGGTCGAGGGCCTGGCGAAGAAGACCTCGAACCCGCGGTTCGCCTACGACGGCTACCGCCGGCTGATCGACATGTTCGGCTCGACGGCGATGGGCGTGGACCACGAGCACTTCGAGCACGAGCTGACCGCGCTGAAGGAAGAGAAGGGCGTCAAGCTCGACACCGACCTCTCGGCCGACGACCTGAAGGAGCTGGTGAAGCGGTACAAGGCCGTCTACACCAAGCACGTCGGCGAGGAGTTCCCGCAGGACGCCAAGGACCAGCTGTGGAAGGCCATCATGGCCGTCTTCAACAGCTGGATGGGGAACAAGGCCGTCCAGTACCGGCGGATCGAGCGGATCACCGGGCTGAAGGGGACGGCGGTCAACGTCCAGGCGATGGTCTTCGGCAACACCGGGCAGAACTCCGGCACGGGCGTCGCGTTCACCCGCGACCCGAACACCGGCGAGAACGTCTTCTACGGCGACTACCTGATCAACGCCCAGGGCGAGGACGTGGTGGCCGGCATCCGGACCCCCGAGCCGATCTCCCAGCTCAACGACGAGATGCCCAAGGTCTACGGGCAGCTCATGGAGATCCGCGAGAAGCTCGAGCGGCACTACAAGGAGATGCAGGACGTCGAGTTCACGGTGGAGGAGGGCGTCCTCTACATGCTGCAGACCCGGACCGGCAAGCGGACCGGCTCCGCCGCGGTGCGGATCGCCGTGGAGATGCTGAAGGAGGGGCTGATCGACGAGAAGACGGCCCTGAAGCGCGTCAACCCGGACAGCCTGAACCACCTGCTGCTGCCGCAGCTCGACCCCAAGTCGAAGGTCAAGCCGGTCGCCCAGGGGATCGCCGCCAGCCCCGGCGCCGCCAGCGGCGTCGTGATCCTGTCGGCCGAGGCGGCCGTCGCCCACCACGAGGCCAACCCGGGCGTCCCGATCATGCTGGTCCGCCGCGAGACCAGCCCGGAGGACGTCGCCGGCATGCACGTCGCCAACGGCATCCTGACGTCGACCGGCGGCAAGGCCAGCCACGCGGCGGTCGTCGCCCGCGGCTGGGGCAAGCCCTGCGTCGTCGGCTGCGAGTCCGTGGCGATCGACGAGAAGGGCGGCAAGATCACCATCGGCGAGACCGTCGTGAAGGTCGGTGACTACCTGACCATCAACGGCACGACCGGCGACGTGATGGTCGGCCAGGTGGAGACCGTCGACCCCAGCATGTCCGGCCACTTCGCCGAGCTGATGGGCCTGGCCGACAAGCACCGGACCATGAAGATCCGGACCAACGCCGACGCCCCGGCGGACGCCCTGAAGGCCCGCGAGTTCGGCGCCGAGGGGATCGGCCTCTGCCGCACCGAGCACATGTTCTTCGAGGGCCAGCGCATCGTCGACATGCGCAAGATGATCCTCGCCGACGACCTCGCCGGCCGCCAGAAGGCCCTCGCCGCCCTGGAGCCCTACCAGCGCGAGGACTTCATCGGCATCTTCGAGGCGATGGACGGCCTGCCGGTCACCATCCGCCTGCTCGACCCGCCGCTGCACGAGTTCCTGCCGCACGACGAGGCCGGCCAGTCCGAGGTCGCCAGGCAGCTCGGCATCCCGGTCGAGAAGATCAAGCGCCGGGTCGAGCAGCTCCACGAGGCCAACCCGATGCTGGGCCTCCGCGGCTGCCGCCTGCCGATCAAGTTCCCCGAGATCGGCGACATGCAGGTCCGCGCCATCCTCGAGGCGGCCGTCGAGGTCGTCAAGCGTGGCAAGAAGGTCCTGCCGGAGATCATGATCCCGCTCATCGGCACGGTCGAGGAGCTGTCGATCCTGAAGAAGCGGGCCCTGGAGGTCGCCGAGCAGGTCTTCGAGAAGGCCGGGACCCGGGTCGAGTTCCTCATCGGGACGATGATCGAGATCCCCCGCGCCGCCATCACCGCCGACCAGGTCGCCGAGGAGGCCGAGTTCTTCTCCTTCGGCACCAACGACCTGACGCAGCTCACCTTCGGGTTCAGCCGCGACGACATCGGTTCGTTCATGCCGACCTACGTCGAGCAGAAGATCCTCCCGGTCGACCCGTTCCAGACGCTCGACCAGTCGGGCGTCGGCGTGCTGGTCGAGATGGGGACCCAGAAGGGCCGCGCCGCCCGCAAGGAGAAGCACGGCCAGCACCTGAAGGTCGGCATCTGCGGCGAGCACGGCGGCGACCCGGAGAGCGTCGCGTTCTGCCACAAGATCGGCCTGGACTACGTCTCCTGCTCGCCGTTCCGCGTCCCGATCGCCCGCCTGGCCGCCGCCCAGGCCGCCCTGGGCGCCATCGGCCAGCGCGACAAGTGACGACATGACGCCGGGCCGCCGGCGACCCTGAAACCGTGACGACCACGAGGGCCGTCGGACCCACCGTCCGGCGGCCCTCGCGCGTTCCCGGGCCGACGGGACCCTGGAAATCGGCCCGCGATTCGCACACGATGGACCCCGTCCACCCTCGCCGTTCAACGCCGTTCACACCCTCACGACCCCGACGGGACGACCCCATGACGACCCGCCTCCGCGACGTGCTCCCGCTCGCCATCGCAGCCTGGATCCTCGCCGGCCCCGGTGCCCTCGCCTTCGACGAGCCGCCGGTCCTCGCGGGCAAGGACGCCCTCGGCGACTGGACCACCGACGCCCCCGGCGTCCGCCGCAAGATCACGCTCGACGACCTGGCCACCCCCTACGACACCCCGTCGGCCCAGAACGGCCCGAAGGTCGTGAAGCAGCCCGAGGGGGCCTGGCCCAAGGCCCCGGAAGGCTTCGAGGTCACGAAGTTCGCGACCGGGCTGAGCGAGCCCCGCGTCATCGTAACCGCCCCGAATGGCGACCTGTTCGTGGCCGAGAGCCGCGCCGGCCGCGTCCGCGTCCTCCGCGACGCCGACGGCGACGGCCAGCCCGAGGTGAACGAAACCTTCGCCACCGGCCTGACCCGTCCCTTCGGCATCGCCTTCCACCCCGTTGGCGCGGAGCCGGAGCACGTCTACGTCGGCAACACGGATTCCGTCGTCCGCTTCCCCTACAAGAACGGGGACCTCAAGGCGACTGGCGAGGCCGAGACGATCGTCGCCGACATTCCCAGCGGCAACGAGTCCGTCGGCGGTGGCGGCCACTGGACCCGCGACCTCCAGTTCTCCCCCGACGGCAAGACCCTCTTCGTCTCGGTCGGCTCTCGATCGAACGTCACCGACGACGAGACCGAGAAGCGTCGGGCCATGATCCTCGCGTTCGACCCCGACGGCAAGAACGAGCGGGTCTACGCCTGGGGCATCCGCAACCCGGTCGGCCTGGCGATCGACCCCGCCACCGGCACGCTCTGGACCTCGGTGAACGAGCGCGACGGCCTGGGCGACGACCTCGTGCCCGACTACATCACCCACGTCAAGGAAGGGGGCTTCTACGGGTGGCCGTGGTACTACCTGACCGGCGACCATCAGGACCCGCGACACGAGGGGAAGCGGCCGGAGCTGAAGGACAAGGTCATCACGCCCGACGTGCTGGTCCAATCTCACTCCGCCTCGCTCGACCTGGCCTTCTACGAGGGCGACGCGTTCCCCGAGGGTTATCGCGGCGACATCTTCGCCGCCGAGCACGGCTCGTGGAACCGCGCCAGGCGCACGGGGTACAAGGTCATCCGCGTCCCCGTCGAGGACGGCAAGGCGACGGGCGTTTACGAGGATTTCCTGGTCGGCTTCGTCACCCCCGAGGGGAACGTCTGGGGCCGTCCGGTGGGCGTCGCCACGGCGAAGGACGGCTCGCTCATGGTGACCGACGACGGCTCGGGGACCATCTGGAGAGTCGCGTATGTCGGCGCGAAGTGACCGGCGCGCCGGCTTCACGCTCATCGAACTGCTGGTGGTCATCGCGATCATCGCGATCCTGATCGCGCTTCTCCTCCCCGCGGTCCAGGCCGCGCGGGAGGCGGCGCGTCGCGCGACCTGCGTCAGCCAGCTGAAGCAGGTCGGGATCGCGCTGCACAATTACCACGACGCCATGGGCGGCTTCCCGGTCGGCTTCCTGGTCCCCTCGCGGCCCGTCCCGGCGACGACATCGACGTCGCAATACCGCTGGTCGGTCCTGGCGCAGCTCACGCCGTTCCTGGAGCAGCGGGCGCTGTTCGACGCGCTGAACTTCGAGTTCGCGGTCGGCTATCGGCCGTCGGGGGCGTCGGCGTTCTGGCCGTTCCACCCGGCGAACGCCACGGCCATGGCGACGCAAGTCGCGCTTTTCCTCTGCCCCAGCGACGGCGCGCCGCCGCCGATGCCGGACTCGGGGCCGACGAACTATGCCTTCTGCTCGGGGGACGGGGGCAACGGCGGCGACGCGGCCGGGGCGAACGGCATGTTCGTGATGGGGCCGTCGCTCTCGATCCGCGACGTCCTGGACGGGACGAGTTCCACGGCGGCGGCCTCGGAGCACCTGCTGGGGATCGCCGGGCCGTACACGCAGGCGACGCCCACCCCCCGGCCGTCGGAACCCGGGCGGGCCTTCGCGCGGGCGTCGGCGCCGCTGACCGACGAGGCCTGCGCCGCGGCCCCGCTGGGGTGGCTGTTCAACAAGGGGGCGGGGTGGTGGGACGGCAACTACTTGAACACCCTCTATAATCACCACGAGACGCCCAACGGCCGGGGCCTGGACTGCATCACGTATCACAACCCCGGCTGGATGGCCGCCAGGAGCAAGCACCCGGGGGGCGTGAACCTCCTGTTCGGCGACGGCCACGTCGGCTTCATCGGCGACCCCGTCGATCGGGCGGTGTGGCGCGCGATCTCGACCAGAGCCGGCGGCGAGATCGTCCCGTCGTCCCCCTGATCTCGGGCCCGCGCGAGAACCTCGCCCGCCGTCTCGGGTCTGTCGTGGCGGGGCGGGGGTGGGACCGGTAGGGGCCGAGGGGTAATTCCGAATGGATGGCGTCGCGACGGAGCGGGGGGCGGGTTCGATCGCCTCCGAGGCGGGCCGGGATGGCGGGTTCGGGGACCAGCCGGGGGGAGGGCGTCGAGAGCTGGCGCTGATCCTCATGCTGGCGTCCGTGCAGTTCACCAGCATCGTCGACTTCATGCTGGTGATGCCGCTGGGTCCGCAGTTGGAGCGGGTGCTGGGGCTCTCGCCGCATCAGTTCGGGCGGATCGTGTCGTCCTATACGATCGCGGCGGGGGTGGCCGGATTCGTGGCGTCGTTCCTCATGGATCGATACGGGCGGAAGGCGGCGTTCCTCACGCTCTACGCCGGGTTCCTCCTGGGGACGTTGCTCTGCGGGCTGGCGTGGAACTACCCCACGCTCCTCGCCGCGAGGGTGGCGACGGGCGTCTTCGGCGGCATCCTCGGCGGCCTGGCGCTGGCGATCGTCGGCGACGTGGTGCCGGAACATCGCCGGGGCTGGGCGACGGGCGTCCTCATGACGGCGTTCGCGCTGGCGTCGGCCCTGGGGGTGCCGGTCGGCTTGAAGCTCGGGACCGATCACGGCTGGCAGACGCCGTTCCTGGTCCTCGCGGCTCTCGGGACGCCGGTGTTCTTCGTGGCGATGGCCGTCCTGCCGCCGCTGCGCGGGCACGTCGCCAGGGTCGAGGGGGTCTCGCTGATCCGTCGCCTGGTGGACATGTTCGGCCATTCCGACCACATCCCGGCCTTCCTGCTGACGGTCGGCCTGATGTTCGGCGGCTTCACCGTCTTCCCGTATATCAGCGTGTATCTCGTGGCGAACGCCGGGCTCCGCGAGGAGCAATTGTTCTGGATCTACATGGTCGGCGGGCTGCTGACGCTGTTCGGGATGCCGGCGATCGGCCGGGCGGCCGACCGCTTCGGCAAGCTGCGCGTGTTCCGGCTGATGTCGCTGTGCACGATGGTGATGCTGCTGGTGGTCACGAACCTGGGGCCCATGCCGCTGTGGATCGTGGCGGCGGTGTTCGGCGTGATGATGCTCGTCAGTTCGAGCCGATCGGTGCCGGCGATGGCGATGATCACCTCCAGCGTGGAGGCATCCCGGCGCGGGGGATTCATGAGCGCGAACTCGGCGGTGCAGCACCTGGCCGCCGGTGTCGCGGCGGACGTCGGCGGCCGGATGCTGGCGAACGGGCCGCGGGGAACGATCCTCCACTTCGACCGCGTGGGGTGGCTGGCGGCGGCGAGCACGGTCCTGTGCCTTTGGCTGGCGGGCCGCCTTCGCGCGGCCCGTCGAGTCCCGGCGGTGGTGGCGGTTCAGCGGCCTCCGAGCCGGTAGTGACCCCGGGTCGTCTCGACGGCCCGCCTCCAGCGTCCCAGCGCGACGGATCGCCAAGCGGCGTCTCGAGTGGGCTTGAACGTCCGTCCCCCCGAGGCCAGGAGCGCCAGCGCGGATTCGCGATCGGGCCAGAGGCCCACCCCCAGCCCGGCGAGGAGCGCCGCCCCCAGCGCGGTCGACTCGACCTCGGCGCTCCGGACGACGGGGCGACCCAGCACGTCGGCCTGGAAGCCGAGGAAGGCGTCGGATCGGGACATGCCGCCGTCGACGTTCAGCGCGGGGAGCAACTCCGAGAGGTCGTCCTCGATCGCCTCGATCATGTCGGCCACCTGGTAGGCGACCCCTTCGAGCGCCGCGCGGGCGATGTCGGCGAGGGTCGTCTCGCGGGTCAGGCCGAACATCGTGCCGCGGGTGTCGGGCAGCCAATGGGGCGAGCCGAGCCCGGTGAAAGCAGGGACGAAGACGACCTCGGTCTCCGGGTCTCCCTTCAGGGCGAGGTCGCCGATCTCCGAGGCCGATCGGATGACCTTCAGGCCGTCGCGGAACCACTGGACGGCCGCGCCGGCGATGAAGACGCTCCCCTCCAGGGCGTACTGGGCCGGCTCGTCGCCCACGGTGGCCGCGCGGGTGGCGAGCAGCCCGTGCCTGGACTGGACGATCCGATCTCCGGTGTGGGCCAGGAGGAAGGCCCCCGTGCCGAACGTACACTTGGTGAGGCCGTCGCGGACGCAGCCCTGGCCGAACAGGGACGCCTGCTGATCGCCCGCGACGCCCGTGATGGGGATCCCGTCGGGCAGGTAGTCCAGGCCCCGCGTCTTGCCGAAGTCCCCGGCGCTCGGGCGGATTTCGGCCAATAACGAGCGGGGGACGCCGAAGACGTTGCAGAGTTCGTCGGACCATTGGTCCGTCTCGAGGTCCATCAGCAGGGTGCGGGAGGCATTCGTGACGTCGGTCAGGTGCTCTCCGCCGGTGAGGTGGCGGATCAGGAGCGTGTCGACGGTCCCCGCGGCGAGCTCGCCGGCCTCGGCCCTGCGCCGGGCCCCTTCCACGTTTTCGAGGAGCCAGGCGATCTTTGTGGCCGAGAAGTACGGATCGATGACCAGCCCCGTGGCCCTGGAGATCCACTTCTCCTCGCCGCGCAGGCGGTCGCAGATGTCGGTGGTGCGGCGGTCCTGCCAGACCAGGGCGGGGGCGATCGGCTGGCCATTCTCCCGATCCCAGATGATGGTGGTCTCGCGCTGGTTGGTGATCCCGATGGCCGCGATCTGCTCGGCCCGGACGCGGGCGTTGATCAGGGCCGCCGTGACCTGGGCACCCACGGACGCCTCGATCGCGGCCGGGTCGTGCTCGACCCATCCCGGCCTCGGGTAGGAGAGCGGGACCTCCTCCTGGCCGATCCCCTTGGACTTCAGATCCCGGTCGTAGACGATGACGCGGGTGCTGGTGGTTCCCTGGTCGATGACGAGTAGATGATCGCGAGACATGGGAGAGGGCCTCGTTCCGGGAATGCTGGTCGCGGGGCTGGCTTCAACTTACCATGAGTCGCGCCGGCGGTCGCCAGGCCGGGCCGGCGCGAAAGTCTTTGCACCCGAGGTTAAGATGGTCATGGCTTGGATACCCCTGCTCGGCATCGCCATCCCGATGGTGATCGTCCCGGCCGCCCTGTTCGCCAAGCATGTCGGAAAGGCGCGGCAGTACAGCCACCTGGAGCGGATGCAGGCGCTGAAGGCGGGCGTGACGTTGCCCCCGACCGTCTCGCTGCCGGGGCCGTTCTCGCTCGTGGCGATCGGCGCGGGGGTGCCGATGGCCTGCGTGCTGGGGGCCTTCGCGGCCACGGAGTCGGTGAGGCATCAGCTCCCGTACACTCCGACCCCGTTGGTGATCATCTGGGTCGCGTGCGCGGCCCTCGGGGTGTGCGCGCTGGCGACCGCCCTGATCCTCGGCCTCCTGCTCCACCGCGCCAACTCCCGCACCCAGGCGGCGACCCGCGAAGCCTCAGCCAAGCCGGCCTACGACCCCGACATGTTCGACTCCGCCCATCGCGCTTATTGATCGCGACCGCGCGGCGCGGGCCGTGGCGTCCACGATCCACGTCGCCCCCGCGCCGGCCCACACGGCCATCAGCGGCTCGATCGGGACGTGGAAGCGGGCCGAGACGATCGTCAGGGCGTGGAACAGGCTGATCGCCGCGACGGTCGCGATCAGCGGGGCCGAGCGGCGACGGAACCCCGCGCCGGCCGTCGCCAGGCCCACCAAAGCCAGGCCGGTGAGCGCCAGGTGCGAGGCGCGATAGACCGTCGCGCGGGTCTTGGGGTTGGTCTCGTCGAACAGCCAGAAGTACCGGAGCCGTCTGAGGCTCAGGCCGACGTAACGCGCGGGATCGGCCTGGATGTCGGCCACCGCCATCCGCAGGAGCACCCGCGACCGCTCCGCCTCCGGGAGCGTGCCCAAGTATCGCTTGAACTCCGGGGAAAAGGCCACGTCGTCGATGTACCCGGCGGTGTGGCGGGCCTCCCAGAGCGCGCGGTTGTACTCGACCAGGCCGGTCGCCGCGTTCGCCCCGTCCATCACCTCCTCGACCGACGCCCGGACGACCTTGTCCGTCCCCTGGCTGACTGCGCAATTGCCCTGCCAGAAGGCGTAGCCGAACGTGCTCTTGATCGGCACGAACTCGCCGTGGACCATCGCGTTGCGGGCCACCCACGGCGCGACGGCCAGGGCCGCGACGGAGAGGGGGACCGCGGCGGGCCTCCAGATCGATCGGCCCTCGCCCGCCAGCCGGAACGCGAACGGCAACCCCACGACGACCAGCGCGAGGATCGGGTCGGTCAGCGCGCACATCCCCAGCAAGAGGCCGGCGACGGCGGCGTCGCGTCGCGAGCCGGAGGCGCCCAGCCTCGCGCCCCAGACGAGCGTCCAGGCGACGAGCGTGGCGGCGAGCAGCGCCACCTGCACGTGGGTCGCCGCGTAGACGAGCGTCGGGTGGAACGCCGCGACGGCCGCCCCCCACCACGCCACCGATGGCCGATCGGGGGCGACCCAGGAGGCCAGGCGAAAGACCCCCAGCACCATCACCCCGCCGAGCAACGCCTGGGCCAGCTGTAGGATCAGGAGCGATTCCGGCGTCTCCACCCCCCCGACCGCGTAGGCCGCCGCGACCAGGAACGGGTACATCGGCGCCTGCTGGGACGTGGGGCCGTCGGCGCCCAGGAAACGCATCGAGAATCCGCGGCCTTCCACCAGCGAGGCGGCGATCTCGCCGTGCTCGTAGGTCGACGTCGGGACGCGGTGGCTCTGCAGCGCGAACACCGCCGCCCCCCGGGCCAGAACCGCCAGCAGCAGCAAGGCGGCGAGCCTTCGATCCATCCCCTTCACGGCGTCCCTCCCGATTCCGCCAGGGTCGCGGCGCGCGGCCCCGTGCGCGGCGGATCATGCGGCGAATCGCCGCCCGGGTCAACGCCGATCCCCGAGGGCGCGGCGGAGGGGCGGGAGCGGCCTTGCCGGATTCTCCGATTTCGATTGAAGTGCCGGCGACCGATCCCCGATCAAAGATCACTGGTGCATCTCTCAAGGCACGCCTCGCTCGGCTTCGTTCGAAGCGAGCCGGGGCGGGTCGAGGATCGGTCGACCCGCTCGATCGCGCGGACACGGCAGGGAAGCCGGGACGCGAGGCCGAGATTCGGACAATCGGGGGCGAGCAGGCGCTCATGCGCGGACGAGGACGCGAGGTCCTGGTGATCCTGGTCGTGGCGGCCGCGGCGACGCTGCCGAACGCCGCCGCGCCGGCCCGCGCCCAGTCCCCGCCGCCGCCGCCGAGCGTGATGACGGTCGAGCTGGAGTGGAACCTGGCCGTCCCCGGCGATCACGCTCCGACGCTGGAGCCCCCCTCTCAGGACGTGATGCTGGAGGTCGTCGGCGGCCGCGTCGTGGAGGGGGTCGCCTGGCCCTGGGACGCGGACGCGAAATCCCACCCCGGCCCCGCGGCCGACGGCGCATGGCGGCTGGGCTCCGAGGCGCGCGGCAAGGTCCGGGCGCGCATCGAGGCCGGCCCGGGCTCGGAGCTGATCGTCCGCCGCGGCGATCAATCCGCCCGGCTGGACGTCGCCTCGCTCCTGGAAGGGGAGCCGACCATGCCGGCGGCAGGGCTCGGCCTGGTGGCGCGGCGACTGCCTTGGGACGTGCTGGCCGTCGACTTCGGCCCCGGCGCCGAGGGGGGCGTCGCCGCTCCCGGCGCGACGGTCCCGGTCACGATCGGCTACAACATCATCCAGGCCGACGCCGCCGAGGCGACCGTGAGGACGACGGCCGTGCTCCGGCTCGCGGGCCGTCGGGAGAACGTCTGGGAATTCGAGCAACGCGAGGTGCTCCCGACCAACCGCCCCGACCCGCCGGCGCGGCTCTGGTCGATCCCGGCCCCGGAGAAGGAAGGGACGTATGTCCTGGAGATCCAGGCGACGTGGGAATCGACGCCGCCTCGGGAAGGCTCGCGGATCGGGCGGCTGATCCGCCGCCGCAAGGCGCCGGGGGCCGTCGGCACCTCCTCAAGGCGCGTGGCGCTCGTGGTCCTCGGCACGCAATCTCCCGGCGCCCCGGCGATGCTGGGCGGCGAGCCAGGCCCGAGGGAGACGGAGGTCGACTCGCTGGACCTGGGCCGGATCCGCAGCGCCCGGTTCTCCACGTGGGGCCGGTCGCCCACGACTCCGGGGGGCTCGGCCTGGGACCTGCCGTCCCAACTGCTGGCCGATCCCGCTCGCCGCGAAAAGGAGCGAGAGTGGCTCCGCGGCTTCATATCCAAGGCCGGATCGGAACCGGCGCGGATCGCGAAGGCGGACGGCTCGACCCTGGCGTGGTCGGCCGTCTCGCTGCGTTGCGCCCGGCCCGGCCGGCCGCATCGCCTCGTCGTCACGGCGACCGCCGGCGACCCCGCGTCGATCGGGGCGGTCCTCGTGGACCCGGGGACCTCGGAGCGCCGGCCTCGGATCGCGCTCGACGCCTGCGGCGGGTCGTCCTCCGGCGGCGACGGGTCGATGGAGTGGATCGTCTGGCCGGGCTCGGCCGAGCCGATCCTGGTCCTGCTCAACCGCGACGCCGAGGCCGACGCGACGATCGGCTCGATCCGCCTGGTCGAGCTGGAGGCGCCGACGGGCGTCGCGGCCCCGTACAAGCCCGACGGCCGTTCGGTGGGCCTCCACCTGGCCGGGCCGGACCCGCTGGCCCGGTTCGCCGTCGACGCCGAGCCGGGGATCGTCGACCCGATGGCCACGGCCGAGAACCTGGCGAGCTACATGGCCACCTGCGGCGCGACGTTCGTCGTCGTGCGGGAGGCGCCCTCGGCGCGCGGGTTCCGTCGTCGCCTGGCCGGCCGGCTGGTCGAGGACGCCACCGGACCAGAACCCATCGACGTGTCGCTCCGCGTGCTGAAGCGCCACGGCCTTTCAGCCTGGGTGGAGCCCGACCTCGGCCGACCCGACGCGCTCCCCGGCCTCCCGCCCGCCGGGTCGGAGGAGGCCGCGACGAGGGGCTTGGTCCTCGTCGGCGCTGACGGCAAGCCGGACGGCTCGGCCTACCAGCCGCTCCATCCCAAGGTGCGCGAGGCCCTCCGCCGCCGCGTCGTCGACGTCCTCGCCGGGCCCGGCGGCTACTCGGGCGTCTTGATCCGGCTCGGCGACGGCCCCACGCTCCTCGGCACGCCCGACACGGGGCTCGACGACGTCACCTTCGAGCGCTTCGTCCGCGAGACCTTCGGCCCGGACGTCGCCCGCGAGGTCCCGGGGCTCGACACGTCGGACGCGGGACGTCACGAGGCGCGGGCGAAGTACGTCGCCGGCGTCGGCCGGATGCCCTGGCTCTCCTGGCGGTCGAAGGCGGTCGCCGCGCTCTACGAGGAGCTGGCCGCCGCGGCGAGGGAGGCGGCGCCCGGCTCGGTGCTGGCCGTCGCGACCCCCACGCTGGACGACGGCCCCGCCGGCTCCGAGGCCCGCCGGGTCGACATGGCCGGGCTGGCCCCGAATCACGCCTGGCGGGCCCTGGGCCTGGACCTCGACGAGTGGCGGACCGGCCCTGATGCGCCCGTCGTCCTGCGCGGGGCCAGCCTGTCCGGCGAGGGCCTGGCCCGCGACCTCGCCGGCCACCCCGACCTGGATTCCCGGCTCGCCAGGTTCGACCGCCGGGGCTTCCTCCTGCTCGGCGACCCGACGAAGGGGGACGCGCCTCGGGCCTCGGCCCTGTCGCCCGGCGATGGGGCCACCGACGACGCCCCGTTGGCCCACGCGGTGGCGGCGCTGGACGCCCGCTGGCTGGTGGTCGCGGAGACCGCCGCCTCGGGGCGCGAGGACCGCCTCAGGCGCTTCGCCGACGTCTTCCGCCGACTGCCCCCCTCCCAGGGGGCCCTTGCCGATCCCGCGTCCTCCGCGAAGGACGCCGGGGTCGCCGTGCGGACCTTCCAGGACCAGGGGGGCGCGCTGATCGCGATGGTCAACGACACCCCGTACACCATGCGGCTCGCGGGGGTCCTGAAGGGGGACCCGAAGGCCGTCGTGGAAGACCTCGGCCGGGGGGTGAAGCTCGCGCCGCAGTCCGTCGATGGGGGCCGTAGGCTCGTCGTGGACGTCGCGCCGTTCGGGCTCTCGGTGGTGCGGGTGGCGGGGGACTCGTCGCTCGACGGCGCGAAGCTCTACCCCCCCGAAGCGGCCATCGCCACGATGGAGGAGCAATCGCGCGCCCTCTCCGAACGCCTGGCGACGCTCAACCAGGGGGGGGGGAGCCCGATCGTCGAGCCCCCGAACGCCGGCTTCGAGCAGGAGCCCGTGACCCCCGCCGCGATGGGAGAGCCGGGCAAGGCCGCGCCGGGCGGCTGGCGGGTCGACCCGGCGTCCAGGTCGGCGGAGCTGGCGATCGACGAGAAGGATCCCCACTCCGGCGGTCGGTGCCTCCGGCTGGACGCCGTCGACGCCCCGGCGGCGGTGGTCAGCGGCGACTTCGAGCCCGGGGCGGGGGGGGGCCTGATGGTCCAGGCCTATCTCCGTGGTGACAAGGAAGGCGCGTCGGTGCGGGTCTGGGTCGAGGGCGAGGCCGAGGGCAAAACGTTCGCCCGCCGCGCCGAGTTCACCGCGACGACCGAATGGAAGCCGGTCCTCGTGCGGGTGGCCGACCTGCCGCACGGGGGGCTCGACGTGGCCCGGCTCCGCTTCGAGGCGACGGCCCCCGGCAGCCTGTGGGTCGACGACGTGCGAGTCCGGGCGGAGGCCGCGCCCAAGGCCGTGAGGCTCAACGCCCAGCGCACGCTCCTGGCGGCGCTCCAGGCGTTCCGCGAGCGGCGATACGCCGAGTTCGCGCGGCTGGCGGAGTCGCACTGGGCCCGGCACCCGGGCGTCCTGGCCCTCGTCCGCGGCGAACGGGCGAGGCGGGAGGCGGCCGGGGGGCCCGAGGCGGCCGAGGCTTCTGCCCTACCCCCCGACCGCGCCTTGCGGTAAGATCGTCGCGCCCGGCGCGGGAGTGCCGGGGCCGCCCCGCGCGCCGACCGATCCTCGGCGCCGACGGATACCCACGCGGGCCGGCGGCCGGAAGAAGGAGGAGACGCCGGTGTTCGTAGCCTGTAGCACGCTCTGCTTCGCCAACGAGCCTCTCGAAGCCGCCCTGCGGCACATCGCCGAGCTGGAATTCGACAAGGTCGAGCTGGCCATCGTGGAAGAGGGCCAGCACCTGCGCCCCTCCGAGGTCGGCGAGGATCCCGAGGCCGCCTACCTGCGCCTCCGACGCGGTCCCGCCCTGATCCCGTCCGCCCTCCACCTGGATTTCGGCCCGGTCGATTGGGCCGACCCGGTCCAGAAGAAGCGGTTCGACAACCACTGCCGCCTGGCGAAGGCCCTGAGCGTCGCCGTCATCACGATGACCGCCGCCCCCGCCGGCACGCCGCTGGAGCGGGAGATCGCCCGGCTCACCGCGCTGTCGAGCACCGCGATGCGCGAGGGGCTGGTCCTGGCGATCCTCACCCAGCGAGAGGCCGTCACGTGCGACCCCGCGACGGCGCTGAAGCTCTGCCAGGAGGTGCCCGGCCTGAGCCTGACCCTCGACCCCAGCCACTACGTCGGCTTCAAGGACTCCGAGGTCGACCACCTCTTCCCGTATGTGCAGAACGTCCACCTGCGCGACACCGGCAAGGGGCCCGACGAGTTCCAGGTCCGCATCGGCCAGGGGCGGATCGAGTACGCCCGGATCGTGAACCTGCTGAATCGCGGCGGCTACAAGCGCTCGCTGACGGTCTCCATCCTCGACCGCCCGGACAACGCCTTCGACCGCGAGGTCGAGGTCCGCAAGCTCCGGCTGCTGCTCGAAACCCTCCTCTGATCTCCCCCCCATGCGCGAGCTGACTCCCGACACCACGGCCGACTACCTACGCGAGACCGGCCGGATCGCGCCGGGCGTCGCGGCCTCGGTCCGCGAGCTGAGCGGCGGCGTCTCCAACGTCGTCCTCCGGGTCGACGTCGATGGCCGGCCGCCGTTCGTCGTCAAGCAGTGCCGCGAGCGGCTGCGCGTCGCCGTCGAGTGGCGGGCGCGGCTCGATCGGATCTGGGTGGAGCACGCCGTCCTCCGCGTGCTCGGCTCGCTTCTCCCCGCCGACGCGGTCCCGTCGCTGCTGTTCGAGGACCGCGGCGAATACCTCTTCGCCATGACCTGCGCCCCGGACGACGCCGAGACCTGGAAGGCCAGGCTCCTCCGCGGCGACGCCGACCCCGCCGTCGCCGCGACACTGGGAGACCTCCTGGCGACGATCCACGTCGACGCCCCGGGCCACCCTGGCTTCGACCCGACGCTCGCCGACACGTCCCTGTTCGACGAGCTTCGCGTCGACCCCTACTACCGCGCGACGGCCCGCGCGCATCCCCGGCTGGAGTCGCGGTTCGACGCCCTCATCGCCGGGATGGACTTGCCTCGCGAACGCCGGGGCCTCGTCCTTGGGGATTTCAGCCCCAAGAACATCCTGATCCACGCCGGCGGCCTGGTGCTGCTGGACTTCGAGTGCGCCCACCTCGGCGACCCGGGGTTCGACCTGGGGTTCTTCCTGAGCCACCTGGCGCTCAAGCGGATCCACGGGGCGATCGACGATCGCGCGTTCCACGCGCTGGTCGATGGCTTCCTCGGCGCCTACGAGGCTCGGCTGGGCGACCGCCTGGGGCCGGCGGGGGAGGTCAGGACCCGGGGGATCGCCCACGCGGCGGCCTGCCTGCTGGCGAGGGTCGACGGCAAGAGCCCCGTCGAGTACCTTGACGCTCCGGGGCGCGACGTCGCGCGGCGGTCGGCCCTGGCCCTGTTCGACGCGGTCCCCGACGGCTGGGACGCGATGATCCGCGTCCTCGACGCCGAGGCGAGGCGGCGGGGCTGAGCGAGGGCCGCGCTCGACGAGGTGACGGGATGCCGACTCTCCGGGCGCTGAAGGCGCGACAGGTCCTCGATTCGCGGGGCAGGCCGACGGTCGAGGTCGACGCGATCGCGGATGGGGGCGCGCGGGGCCGGGCCATCGTCCCCTCGGGCGCGAGCACGGGCCGGCACGAGGCCCTGGAACTCCGGGACGGCGACCCGTCCCGTTACGCCGGCCTGGGGGTGACGAAGGCCGTCGCGAACATCGGCGCGACGATCGCCCCGGCGATTCGCGGCATGGACCTGGACGACCAGGCGGCCATTGACGCCGCGCTGCTGGCCCTGGACGGCACCGCCAACAAGTCGCGGCTGGGGGCGAACGCGCTGCTGGGCGTCTCGATGGCCGTGGCCCACGCCGCCGCCGCCGCGCGGGGGGAGGAGCTGTTCGCCCACGTGAATCGGCTCTGGAAGGCGAAGGCGGCCGGGCTCGACCCCTCGGTCCCGCGCGAGCCGACGATGCCGCTGCCGATGGTCAACATGATCTCCGGCGGCCTGCACGCGGGGCGGAACCTGGACCTCCAAGACGTCCTGTTCATCCCCACCGGGGCCGACGGCTATTCCCAGGCCCTGGAGACGATCGTCGCCATGTACCGGGCCGTCGGCGACGTCCTGCGGAAGATGGGGGCCGAAGCCAATCTGGTCGGCGACGAGGGGGGTTATGGGCCGAGGCTGGGCGACGACGAGCAGGCGCTCAAGGTGGTCGTCGGCGCGATGCTCGCGTGCGGCCTGACGCCGGGGGTCGACGGGCACATCGCGCTGGACGTCGCCTCGACGCACTTCCACGACCCGGCGACGGGGACATACAAGCTCTCGAACGTCCCCCGGCCGATGGACGCCGGCGCGATGGTCGACATGCTCGCCGGCTGGGTCGACCGCTACCCGATCATCTCGATCGAGGACGGCGTGGCCGAGGACGACTGGGAGGGCTGGAAGTCGCTGACCGCCCGGCTGGGGGATCGCGTCCAGCTCATCGGCGACGACCTGTTCGTCACCCAGACGGCGAGGATCGAGCGGGGGATCGCCTCGGGGGCGGCGAACGCCGTGCTCATCAAGGTGAACCAGGTCGGAACGCTGACCGAGACGCTCGACGCGCTGGCCCTGGCCCGCCGCGCCGGCTTCCGGCCGGTCGTCTCGGCGAGGTCGGGCGAGACCGAGGACGCGACGATCGCCGACCTGGCCGTGGGGACGGCGGCGGGGCAGATCAAGATCGGCTCCGTCGCGCGGTCGGAGCGGCTGGCGAAGTACAACCGCATGCTTCGCATCGAGGAAGACCTCGGCCCGCGCGCCCCGTTCGCGGGCCGAGCCACGCTCCCCTGACCTTGGCTCAGTTCAGGACCGGGAGCTGCGAGAAGAACTCGTTCCCCTTGTCGTCCACCAGGATGAAGGCGGGGAAGTCGACGACGTCGATCTGGTAGACGGCCTCCATCCCCAGCTCGGGGTATTCGAGCAGCTCCACCTTCTTGATGCTGTCGTGGGCCAGCAGCGCGGCGGGCCCGCCGATGGAGCCGAGGTAGAAGCCGCCGTGCTTCTTGCAGGCGTCGGTGACGGCCTGCGATCGGTTCCCCTTGGCGATCATGATCATCGACCCCCCGCGCGACTGGAACAGGTCGACGTAGCTGTCCATCCGGCCGGCGGTGGTGGGGCCGAACGAGCCCGACGGCATCCCCTCGGGCGTCTTGGCGGGGCCGGCGTAGTAGACGGGGTGGGCTTTGAGATACTCCGGCATCCCCTCGCCGCGATCGAGACGTTCCTTGATCTTGGCGTGGGCGATGTCGCGGGCCACGATCATCCGGCCGTTGAGCTTCAGCGGCGTGGATACCGGGTACTTGGTCAACTCGGCCAGCACCTCCTCCATCGGCCGGTTGAGGTCGACATTCACGCCGTGCTCCGCCCCCATCCCGGCGCGATGATGGGCCGGGATATACCGCGCGGGGTCGCGTTCCAGGACTTCCAGCCAGACGCCGTCGCGGTCGATGCGGCCCTTGACGTTGCGGTCGGCCGAGCAGGAGACCCCCAGCCCGACCGGGCACGACGCGCCGTGCCTCGGCAGCCGGATCACGCGGGCGTCCAGCGCGAAGTACTTCCCGCCGAACTGGGCGCCGATGCCGCTCTGGCGGGCGATCTCCATGACCTTGGCTTCCATCTCCAGGTCGCGGAACGCCTGGCCGAGGCGGTTCCCCCCGGTCGGGAGGCCGTCGAGATACTTGGCGCTGGCGAGCTTCACCGTCTTCATCGTGGCCTCGGCCGAGGTCCCGCCGATGACGACGGCCAGGTGGTACGGCGGGCAGGCGGCCGTCCCCAGCGAGCGGAGCTTCTCCTTCAGGAACTTCTCGAGGCTGGCGGGATTTAGAAGGGCCTTCGTCTCCTGGTAGAGGTACGACTTGTTGGCCGAGCCCCCCCCCTTGGCGACGAATAGGAAGTCATACGTCGCCCCGTTGGTCGCCATGATGTCGATCTGGGCCGGGAGGTTCGTCCCGGAGTTGACCTCCTCGAACATCGTCAGGGGGACCGTCTGGGAGTACCGCAGGTTCTCCTTCTGGTAGGTCTCGAAGATCCCCTTCGAGATGTACTCCTCGTCCTTCACCCCGCCGGTCCAGACGCGCTGGCCCTTCTTGGCGACGACGGTGGCGGTGCCGGTGTCCTGGCACATGGGGAGCTGGAAGCCGGCGGCGACCTGGGCGTTCTTCAGGAGCGCCATGGCGACGCCCTTGTCGTTGGGCGAGGCCTCGGGGTCGTCCAGGATCGCGGCGACTTCCTTCAGGTGGGCGGGGCGATACAGGAACGAGACGTCGCGGATCGCCTCGCGGGCCAGCAGCGTCAACGCCTCGGGCCGGACCTTCAGGATTTCCTGGCCTTCGAAAGTCGCGGTGGAGACGAGGTCGCCGGCGAGGCGGCGATACTCGGTGGCGTCATCGCCGAGGGGGAAGGGGGGCTGGTACTCGAATTCGGGCATCATCGGTTCCTCCAGCCGACCCCGGCCGCGTTCGCGGCGCGAGACTGCCCGCGTCGCGCGGCCGGGACGCTGATGAACCCCCATTCTAGACGTTCTCCGACCGCCGCGACAGCCGGCCCCCACCTCGCCGAGTCGTGATCGCCGGCCGAATCGCTACTCGGATGACACTGAGGACGGGCCTCCAGGAGTTGGCTTCGTTCGTCACGTCGAGATCGCCGCTGATCGGTCGCATCTATTGTGGCCTCGTGGCTTTGGGGAGAAATCGAGTTGGCTTCGTTCGTCATTGTCGAATAGGTTTCGCCGTCTTTCCACCGGCCATCCGGGGGGACGGGCCGCGATACACCAACGTTGAGCTTCGGGGGGGGCGGGCCGACCGTTGCCCCGGCCCATGGGGCCATGCGGGCCGGTCGCGAGCGGACGCGTGAGCCCATCCAGCCGTCCTGGCGGGCCTTGACCGATTCCGGGATGCCAAGGAGCGGGAGCATCGAACAACCGCATGATCCGCGGGGGGCCGGTGGAGATTTCAGGTTCTCCGATTTTTTTATCGCGGCCCGTCTGGCCTGGTCGAAAGGCGTCGCCCGGCGTCGATCCGGGTGGTCGAGGGGGGAGGGGCGGGGGTATGATGGCGGAATCTCGCGGGGCCGAGGCGGCCCGCGTCGACGGCCGCGAAGGCCGTCCGGATTCCCCCAACCCTCGCGAACCGCATGATCCTGATCTCCGCCCAGGGTTTGGGCCGACAGTACGCCGGCGACCCCATCTTCACCGACCTCGCCTTCGAGGTCCGCGCCGGCGACCGCATCGGCCTGGTGGGGCCGAACGGGGCCGGCAAGACGACGCTCATGAAGCTGCTCGACCGGAGCGAGCAGCCCGAGTACGGCTCGGTCAACGTCCGCGCGGGGGTCCGCGTCAGCCTGCTCCGGCAGCAGCCCGATTTCACGCCCGACCAGACCCTGATCGACGTCGCCCGATCCGGCCTCGCCTCCCTGCTGGAACTCCAGGAGGAACTGGAGGAGGCCGCCAGGGAGATGGCCGAGGCCGACGACGAGGCCGATCGGGATCGCGCCGGCCGCCGCTACGACCAGATCCACGAGCGGATCATCCACCAGGACGCCTACGACGTCGACTATCGCGTCGAGGAGATCCTCTCCGGCCTGGGCTTCACGAAGGAAGATTACGATCGACCCGCCGGGACGTTCTCCGGCGGCCAGCAGTCGCGGCTCATGCTCGCGAAGCTGCTGCTGGAAGCCCCCGACCTGATGCTCCTGGACGAGCCGTCAAACCACCTGGACATCGAGACGACCGAATGGCTGGAGGACTATCTGTCCCGCCAGCCGGTCGGCATGGTCATCGTCAGCCACGACCGCTACTTCCTGGACAAGATCGTCACCAAGATCTGGGAGCTGCACGACGGCTCGCTGGAGGTCTACCCCGGCAACTACTCGCAGTACTGGCGGCTCCGCGAGGAGCGGGCGAAGGTGCTGGAACGCCAGGCCGAGCGGTTCGAGGAGAAGACCGAGAAGCTGGAAGCCTACATCCGCAAGTACGGCGCGGGGCAGCGGGCCAAGCAGGCCAAGGACCGCGAGCGGAAGCTCGACCGGCTCCAGTCCGATCGCGTGGAGACCATGCGCGACATCGTCGGCCCGGTCATGGGCTTCGACGAGGTTGACCGGTCCGGCGACATCGTGATCGAGGCCCGCCGGCTCTCCAAGGCGTTCGACAAGCCGCTGTTCCAGGAACTCAACCTGACCGTCGAGCGCGGCCAGTGCATCGGCGTCCTGGGGCCCAACGGGGCGGGGAAGACCACGCTCATCAAGACGCTGATCGGCCGCGAGAAGCCCGACTCCGGCGACGTGAAGCTCGGCCACAAGGTGATGGTCGGCTACCACGACCAGGGTTTGCAGTCGCTCTCCCACGAGACCACCGTCGTCCGCGCCGTCTGGCCCGAGGACGACACCGACTGGGCCGAGGGGGACGTGCGGTCGCTGATGGCCCGGTTCGGCCTGACCGGCGACCAGGCGTTCCGCCAGGTCGGCAAGCTCTCCGGCGGCGAGAAGGCCAAGGCGGCGCTCGCGCGGCTCTGCGCCACCGGGGCGAACCTGCTGGTGATGGACGAGCCCACGAACCACCTGGACATCTGGTCGTGCGAGGCCCTGGAGCGGTCGATCCGCGAGTTCGAGGGGACGGTCCTGGTCGTCAGCCACGACCGATACTTCCTCAACAGCGTGGCCGACCGGATCCTCGTCGTCGCCGGCGGCGGCAAGGTGAAGGTGGTCGAGGGGGATTACGAGGCCTACACCGCGCTCGTTAAGCGGGAGAAGGAGGCGGCCGAGAAGGCCAAGGCCCGCGCCGTCGCCGCGGCCCCGCCCCCGCCGCCCAAGGCCGCGGCGTCGAAGCCCAAGTCCAACAACAAGAAGAAGTTCTCCTACCGCCCGGCCGTCGAGCTGGAGGCGGAGATCGGGAGGTTGGAAGCCGAGGTGGCGGAGGTCGAGGACCAGCTTGGCCAGCCCGCAACCTGGCGCGACCCGACCAACGCCATGCGCGTGCAGGACCGGCACATCGAACTGAAACAGAAGCTCGAGACGCTCTTCCAGCACTGGGAGTTCGCGGTCGAGTCCGAATGGTGAGGCCGCGATGGCCGACGTCTACAAGATCCTCGCCACCGTCGCCAGGGCCGGCGAGCTGATGCGAAACGCCCCCGGCCGCTCGGGGTCGGTGGTGCGCGCGTTCGCCGACGAGATGATGGTCGTCGGCGACCTCCACGGCAACCTCCGCGCGTTCAAGTGGGCGCTGGCCGAGGCGGCCCTCGACGAGCACCCCAACCGACACCTGGTCCTCCAGGAGCTGATCCACGAGATCAACAAGCACGACGACGACCGCCCCGACCTGTCGCATCGGCTGGTGGACGTTGTCTGCGCCCTGAAGTGCCAGTACCCGGCGCGGGTCCATGTCATCCTGGGCAACCACGAGCTGTCGGAATTGACCGGCCGGGTGATCGGCAAGGACGGGAAGGTCCTCAACGCCCGATTCCGCGCGGGGATCGCGCGCTCGTACGGCGACGCGGCCGACGAGGTGTACGCGGCCTACCAGAAACTCTTCTCCGACATGCCCCTGGCGGTGCGGACGCCCAACCGCGTCTTCTGCTGCCACACCCTCCCCGACGGCGACTGGCTGGACGACTTCGACGCCTCCATCCTCGACGCCGACGCCTGGCCGGCCGAGGCGATGAAGCGTCGCGGCGCCGTCTACGCGATGACCTGGGGCCGCGACACCTCCGAGGAGACCGCCGACCGCTTCGCCGCGATCGTCGACGCCGACCTCTTCGTCACCGGCCACCAGCCCTGCGACGATGGATTCCGCCGCGCCAATCATCGCACCCTGATCGTCGACGGCACCGATCCCTACCCGACCTACTGCCGCTTCCCCGCCCGCACCCCGATCGGCATCGACGAACTGGTGGCGTCGGTGAAGGTGATGGGGATGGATTGAGGCGGGGGACCGGCTCAGAAGCGACCTCGAAACCCCGGTCGGAGCGGGTAGACTCCGGTTGCCTTCCCGGAGGGTCCTATCATGCCCGTCCTTCTGACCGACAAGTCGTGGGAGGCTGATTGCCCCACATCTGCTCGAGCATCCTCCGGACCCGAGGGGAGGCCGCCCCGGGTCTCCGATCGCCGGGGCCTCGCCGACATCCCGTTTGTGCTCCGCGAGGGGCTGCGATGGCAGTCGCTGCCGGCCGGGATGGTCTGCGGCTCGGGGAGCACGTGCTGGCGGCGATTCGCCGAGTGGACCGCCGCCGGGGTTCGGGAGGCGGCCTACGCCCACCTGCTTGTTGCCCTCGGCGAGCGGGGGCTCCTGAACCTGGAGCGCGCCGTCCTCGACTCGGCCTCGACGCGGCCGTAAAGGGGGGGCGCACACCGGCCCGAACCGACCGATCGGGCCAGGCGCGGCCTGAAGCGCCACCTGACCGTCGGTACCGGCGGGACGCTCCTAGAGGGCCCGGTCAGGCCGGCGGAACGCCGCGACGAGGAGCCTGTCGGGCCTCCGCTGTGGCTGATGCGGGCGGCCCTTCTCGCAGCGGGGCAGCGCCTCCCGGCCGCCGTGCAGGCCGACTGCAGGTACGGCTTCCCGTGGACGATCGCCCTGATCGTCTCGCGGGGGATGCGGGCCCTGATCGCCCCGCAGGGCTCTCCGCACGGCAGAAGCATGATCCGGAGCGGCTGCGTAGTCGAGCGGACATACGCTTGGTTCTCGCGATTCGGCCGCCTGATCAAGTGCTACGAACGGCTGCCCGGGGACGCCAGGGCTTTCGTTCGCTGGTCGCCTGCGTCATTTGCGCCCGCCCCCGCCCCCTCCGAGTCGACCGGCCGCGGTGGGATTAGTCGGCCTCCCGACTCGCGGCTTGACTGGGTTTTGAAACCATGTTTTAGCAGAGTGCCCGCCCGCACTCCTCTTGACAGATCTCTTGCAAGCAGGAATTCTTTGCGTTCTCCGTGCCTAAGGGTTGTGTATCTTAACTCGAATCATATTGACTAGCAAGAATTCAAGGAAATTATCTTGAAGGTGCTGAACGAGATCAATGTTCGTCTGGAAACCTTGCGGCGCTTAAAGAGACTGCTTGAGTCGCCCTACGCTCAAGAAGCAAGGGTCGCAATTGCTGCGATGGCGTGCCTGACGCTTGCGTATTATTGGGGAAGTAATATACCATACTGGGTAAAGACGAGCGAGCGCTTCCCAGGGATAGATGTAGATCAAAAAAGAAACATATTCTTTATTCTGGAATGCTTGACGCTTTTCATGGTGTTTGCGACGCAGGCTGCGGGGCTTAAGGTGCAGCGGGGCGGCAAGAAGCTTTTGCCAAAGCAGAGGGGCATAGCAGAATTAAGTATATTTGCTGCTTTGTTTTCGTTGACGCTTGGTTACGGGTTGTCAAGTGTTGGGCCCGGTGAACCTGCCTGCATAAGAGTGTTTTATTCGTTGTTTAGTTGTCTTATTTTGACAATTTGGTACGAGAATTTGAAATCGCTTTCCGTCGCGGTCGTCAAACCGTTCTTGGATCTGATTTACTCTCTGGAAGAAAACCCTGAGGAGTTGCACTCGCGAAGTCCGGATATCACCGTGGCTGTCAACCTCGTAGTGCTCTGCACTATCATCATGATCGCGCCCATCTTGATCTGGCTTCCTACCCTGGTCGCAGGTCCGATAAATCCGAGAAGCATTGCGTTCTCCGCAGGCATCGCCACCTGCCTGATTGTGCTTCTGGCACCTGGATTTGCTCATTATAAGATCGAGCGGATATTTCACAGAAGCTTGACCCCGCTCTCCCGTCAAATTTCCTGGAGGATAGCTACTCCACCAGCAAATAAAGAAGAAATCGATTATCTAAAAGGACTGATCGAAGTAAAGGATAGCTTAACCAAATCTATCCTCTCTCCCGCCAAGGCGCTATTTCTTCCTCTTGTTCAGGTGGTCACGACTATTACAGCTCTCATCGCAGCATATCGCGGAGTTATCAAGTAATCGCGCTATTGGTGTGTCGACCGGCCGCGGCGGGATTAGTCGGCCTCCCGACTCGCGGCTTGACCGGGTTTTGAAACCATGTCTTAGCGTCCTGGGTCCGTTATGCTCACGAGAGAGAGGACCGCGACTCGTTTGGAGGCGGCCGTTCGGCCGGTTACACTCGGGCTCGCGACGAAATGGCTCGGCGCGATAGGGGGAGGCGGTTCGGCCATGCACGACGAGGATCAGGTCCCGATCTGGCTGTTCATCGGCGGGATATTGCTGCTCTACGGCGTCTTGATCTTCGCCGCCGGGCTGTACGCCGTCTTTTCGCCTCCCCCGCCGGAGCGGCGGGTCGCCCTGTTCCACCTGCACGCGGACGTCTGGTGGGGGCTCTTCATGGCGGGGGCCGGCGCGTTCTACGTCCGTCGGTTCCGGCCGGGGCATCGACGCTCGGCGTGAGGCGTCGGGGATCGACGCTCGCGCCGGGCAAGCTTCGATTGACAGCGGGGCGACGCACACCTACGATGCCGGCCATCGGTGAAGGTGGAGCATGTTCCGTCGCCCCGACCACGATGCAAGGATGCGTCGCCGGGCCGCGGATATCGGGATGCTCCCGGGGCGATCGCGATCATCAGGGGCCGCAAAGGCGCAAGGATGGGAGCGGACGGACCCACGGGGGCGACTCGACGACGCGGGATGGCGAAGCCCGCTAAGGTGGAGGAGACGAGAGAGCCGATAGATCCCGGCGATCAATCGGCGAGCCGATGGAGCTCACACGGAAGCGAGCTTTGCTCGAGCCTTCAAGGAAGCGCCTTCTCGAATGGCTAGCCCGACACTCAGCAAGCGGAGGCGGCGTCCGTCGGCGTCGTCGATGCCTCCCCGGCCGTCGCGCCGGGACGAGCGGGCCCCGGAGGCGTGCCCCCGGGCACGAGGCCGCCGGATCGCTTCCAACGTCGCCTACCTCAGCCTGGCGGAGCTGTTCTGCCGGGCCTGCTCGGTCTTCGTCACGATCGCGTTGATGAAGCGGCTCGGGGGGGGCGGCTACGGCCGGGTCGAGTTCGCGTTCAGCGTCGTCTTCTGGCTCGTGCTGCTGGTCCGCGACAGCAGCGACGTGATGGTCGCCCGCGAGCTGTCGCGGCACCCCCGGCTCATCAAGCCGCTGGTGGACCACGTCCTGGCGTTCAAGGCGCTGCTGGCGTTGTCGCTCTTCTCGGTCCTGACGGCCGTGGGCTGGCTGACCCTGGAAGACCCGGCCGACTGGACGATCCTGACGCTCTACGGCCTGATGCTGTTCACGACGGCCATCGGGCTCGACTTCGTTTATCGCGGCACCGAACGCATGGGCCTGCTCGCGGTCTCGCTCTGCCTCCGCACGATCCTCTACGGCGCGGGGGTTTTGGCGTTCGTGGGCGACGCCTCGCGGATCTCCTGGGTGCCCATCTTCCTGGCGCTCGGCGAGGCCGGCGGCATCGGCCTGATCTGGCTGAGCTACCTGCGGACCTACCGCATGCCCCGGTTCCGATTCAGCCCGCGATTCATCGCGATCCTGGTCAACCGGGGCAAGACGGTCTGCGCCATCCAGCTCTCGCAGGCGCTCATCATCGCCGCGGACGTGCTGGTCGTCGGCGTGACGAGCAGTTGGAACGACGTGGGCCGATACGGCGCGCAGTACCGGATGGTCACGGTCATCCTGACGTTCGGGCTGATCGTGCAGCAGGCGACGTTCCCCACGCTGGCCAGGCTCTGGCGGCATCGCCCGGACGCGGGCCGGGACGCCCTGGACTCGCTCGTCGAGATCCTGATGACGGCGCTCATCCCGCTGGCGGTGGGGGCCACCCTGCTGGCCGAGCCGCTGGTCGGGCTGCTCGGCTCGCCCGACTACGCCGGCGCGGGGCTGTTGCTGGCCGTCGGCATCTGGCGGGCCCCGCTGTTGACCATCGCCTTCGGGTATCAGACTACGCTCATCGCCCTGAACCGCGAGACGGTGGGCGTCGGCTCGCTGGTGCTCGCGGCGCTCGGGATCGGGCCGCTGATCTACCTGATGCGGCTCCAGTTCGGGCTGGTCGGGGCCCCGGCGGCGGTGCTGCTCATCGGCCTCGCCCTGGTGGCGGCCGGCTACCACAGCCTGGCCCGCGAGGGGAGGCAGCCGGCGTGGCACCATCACCTGGGGCGGCCGTTGCTGGCCTCCGTCGTGATGGCCCCGGCCTGCCTGTTCATGCTCCGGTGGGGCGTCGCCGCGGCGGTGGTCGCCGGCGCGACGGCCTACGTCGCCGTGATCGTCGCGACCGGCGGCCTGGAGCGGACCCGGCGATGGCGGGCGGCGTTCCACCCCGCCATCGACGCCCCCGCCCGCGAGCCGGTCGCCAAGGCCGCGTGAACCAGAGAGAGAACCACGCCGGGCGGGATGCCCGAGCGACCGAGACAGGAGGTCACCCCTTGAAGTTCTGCATGATCACCACCTTCTTCGGCGCCCACAGTTTCGGCGGCGACGCCGCCTACGTGGACCGGCTTTGCCAGGCCCTCTGCCGTCGCGGCCACGAGGTCCACGTCTTTCACTGCGTCGATTCCTTCAACGCCGTCCGCGGCGAACACCCCCTCCGCCAGTACACTCCCACGCCCGGCCTCCACCTCCACCCCCTGGAGAGCGGCCGGGGCATCGTCTCGCCGCTGGCGACCCAGGCGACCGGCCGGCCGCTGTTCAAGTCAAAGGCCCTCCGCGAGATCCTCGACGCCGACGACCTGGACGTCGTCCACTTCCACAACATCTCGCTCGTCGGCGGCCCCGGCGTCCTGGGACTGGGGGCGAACCGGCGGGCCGTCCGGGTCATGACGGCCCACGAGCACTGGCTCGTCTGCCCGATGCATCTGCTCTGGAAGTACGACCGCGAGGCCTGCGACAAGGAGGCCTGCTTCCGCTGCCAGCTCGCCGGCAAGCGGCCCCCTCAAGCCTGGCGGTACACCGACGCCATCCCGCGCGGGCTGGGCCATCTCGACGCCCTCGTCTTCCCCAGCCGGCACGCGCTTGAGGAGCATCGCCGTCGCGGGATCGGTCGGTGGGCGCCGCTGGTCCACGTCCCGTACTTCCTCCCCGACGACTGGTCGGGCGGGGTGGAGGACCACGAACCCCCGCCGACCGAGCGTCCTTACCTCGCCGCCGCCGGCAGGCTGGTGGCGATGAAGGGATTCCAGCGGCTGATCCCCCTGATGAAGTACCTGCCGGAGGTCGACCTGCGACTCGCCGGGACCGGACCTTACGAGCCGGAGCTGCGTCGGCTGGCCGAGGGGCTGCCGAACGTCCGGTTCGAGGGCCTGCTCGGCGGCGACGCCCTGGCCGGGCTGTTCCGCGGGGCGCGAGGGGTCGTCGTGCCGTCGCTGTTCCCGGAGACGTTCGGATACGTCGTCCTGGAAGCGTTCGCGACCGCGACCCCGGTGATCGTCCACGAAGGGGGGGGCGCGATCCGGGAGACCGGCGCCGAGAGCGGCGGCGGCCTGTCCTACCGCACCGACTCGGAACTGCTCGGCGCCATGCGTCGGATCGTCCACGACGAGGATCTGCGCTCGGAACTGGCCGCGCGCGGATTCGCCCGGCGGATTGGCCCGTGGTCGGAGAGCGAGCACGTCCACCGCTACATGGACCTGATCGCCGACTGCCGCGCCGCGAGGGGGGCGGGCCGTCGGCTGAGGGCCGACGAGGCCGAGGCGGGGCAGGGGCCGGCCGTCCCCCGCGCCGAGGGGCGGCGGTCGCGGGTCGTCTGATCCGGCGTCAGCTCGCGGCTGGCTCCCTGGGGGAGACCCGGATGTCGAGGCCGATCCGCGTCGTCTGGATCTCCCAGTCGTCGCGGTTCCAGCCGACGATGATCCCCGACCCTTCGAGCCGGTCGAACATCTGCTCCACGTAGGCCGGGACGCGGTCCTCGTACTCGGAGACGAGGTCGAGCTTGCGGCCCATGAGGCTGAGGAGGCCGCGGATCGACGACGGCCCCTTCTCCAGGATCCGGGCCCGGCCCTCGGGAGAGGCCGGGTCGGGGCCGTCGAGACTCAGGCTCATCGAGCGCAGCAGGCGGCCGAACTGGCCGAACCAGGAGTCGCCGAAGCCGAAATATTCTTGGTGGACGATCACCAGCTCGCCGCGGCGAACGATGGCGGCCTGGTAGACCGACTCCAGGTAGTTCTCGCCGTAGTCGGTCTGGAAGGCGATGTTCACCGCCTTGGCGAGGTTCTGGAGCGCGGCGGGGATGCCGACCTTGCGCGGCGAGACCTCCAGCCCCATGTCACGCAGCTCGCCGGCCTTGCGGGCCGTGACGACGCCCCCCGGCCCGGCCGCGGTCGAGACCGCCACCCCGACCGGCACCCCCCTCGAACCGCCCTTGTGCCCCGTCCCCTGATCCGGCGTCGTGCCCGACATGTTCGGCCCTCTCTGGAGACTTGTCCTTGGGCCGGCGCCACCGTCCCGGCCGAGGTTCATGCTGGCGGCCTCAGGGGGCCGCCGTCCTCGCGGGGACGGACGCGGCCCCGAGGATGGACTTGTCGAGGTCGTCCTGGACGAACGCCGCGACGCCGAGATTCTCGAGGGCCACGTCCGGCGTGACGCCGAAGAAGGGGCGCTGCTCGGCCTGCTCGGCGACGTAGCCCTCCAGGGACTTGCGAAGCTCGGCGAGGTCGACCTTGATCTCGACCTTGCCGCGGCCGTCCACGAGCGCCGTCCCCTCCGCGCCGCCGGGGAGCGCGCGGACCACGTGGTGGTGGAATCGCAGCCGATTGCCGCCGACGTAGCGGACCGATTCCTCGGTCAGGGCCAGGCGGAGCTTGATCGACGACTTGCCGGCCTTCTTCGGGGCCTCGCCCTTCGATGCCCAAGGCATGGCGGCCTCGGCGACGACGGAGATCACGTCGCCGGAACGCTCGGCCGTGACGGTGACGTCGGCCTGCTTCTTCTCCTCCAGGATCGGGTCGATCGCGCGGCGGTACTCCTGGTACTTCGACTCCGACGCCGCCATGCCGCCGCCGCCCGGGGCCACGGTGCGTCCGTTCACGAACGTGGTCGGGGTGCCGCCGATCTGCTGGCCGTAGTATTGTTGACGCTCGATCGCGTCGGGGTTGGCGAGCGGGTCGGGGCCGGGGATGTGCAGGTGGTACTGGAGGCCGATGAACTCGGTCGGCTCGAAGCTCTTGAGGAGCCCGTCGAAGGCGACGTCGGCGGCGACGCAGGGGGGGCACTGGGCGCCGGTGAACAGCTCCATCACCACGGGGCGTCCCGCGTCTGGCGACTTCCGGCCGGGGTAGGGGGGGGCCTCGAACGGCGGGACGACCCGGTGATATTCCTCGTCCAGCTGGGCCTCCAGTTTGGCGACCCGCCCCTCGGCCTCGGCGGCGACGTCGGCCTCGCCGGCGTTGCGGGCGGCCGTGGCGAGCAGCCGGGCGAGCCCCTGGCGTGCCGCGGTCGGCGTGTCGTCGGGGAGCGTCTCGTCCACGCGCTTCGCGAGCTTCAGGGCCGTCGCGGCGAATGACTTCTGGGGCGCCAGGGCCTCGGCGGCCTTGGTGTCGACCTCACGGACCCAGTCCGGGCCGTAGGTCGCGGCCCCCTCGCGCCAGGCGTCGATCAGGGAGTCCACGTCGGCGGTCGAGAGCCCGGCGTCGCCGGCGGATTCGAGGAGGTCGGTGTAGGGGAAAAACACCACGGGAGAATCGCCGAGGCTCTTGATCAATCCCCGCAACGCCCGGGCGCGGGCCTTGGGGTCGGCCAGGCCGCGGGCGACGAAGTATTCCCGGCCGATCAGCGGCTGCTTCGGGGCGCCGATCCGCTCCTGGAGGGTCCGCTCCATGCGGGCGGGGAAGACGCTCCCTTGCAATGCGACGGTCCCGACCAGCCGGCCGGCGTTGACGCCCTCTTTCGCCTCGACCCCGGAAAAGGAGAGCGTCAACCGCTCGCCCTTCAGGGTGAAGCCGGCCTTGCCGTCCTCCAGGCGGACGTCGGCGACCGCGGCCCGTTCGAACATGTTCTTGCGGCCGTCGAGCAGCACGCCGCGAGGGTTCCCGTCCTGCCGATGCAGGTCGACGATGGCGTATTCGTCCTCGCCGATGCCCAGCACGACGAGCGTCCAGATTCCCGCCGGTTCGGCGGCGCCCGCGGTGTGGGCGGCCAGAACCGCCAGCCCCAGGCCGGCCAGGACGGCGGCGATCCGGGAGGAACGGAGGCGATAAACCTTCATGCGAATCCCTCGGCGGCCGGGATGAGTCCGATCAGCGGTCGAGTGTAACCCCGGGGCGACCCCCGCCACAAGGAGCGGGGCGTCGACGGGGCCGGGGGCGATCAGGAGGGCCCGGGCCTCGTTTTCGTCGTTGCCTTCCCCACGAATGGCGGGAAGAACCCTGAGACGCGAGCGTCCGCCGGGGCGTCTCGTCAGCCATTCCCCAGGAATCGGCCGCCGTCGACGCGGTAGCAGACTCCGGTGACGAAGTTCGTCTCGTCGAGCAGGTAGACGATCAGGCGGTTCACGTCGCCCGACGAGCCGAAGCGTCGCAGTGGGGTGGCTTCCAGCACCGCCCGCTTGTCCTCCTCGGTCAGGTCGGGAGGCGGGTCGATCATCGCCGGCTGGATGGTGGCGACGGGGATCGACGGGGCCAGCTCGACGGCCAGGGCCGTGGCGAGCGTGGTCATCCCCCCCTTCGCGGCGAGGTAGGGGAGGTATCCTTTATAGGGCCGCTCGGTGGCCCAGTCGCCCAGGAAGACGAGCTTGCCGCGGATGCCGTCGACCGGCTCCTGGGCCAGCATGGCGCGCGCGGCGGCGATCGCCGCGTGGTAGGGCGCGGCGAGGTTGGCGGCGACCATCGCGTCGAAATCGGCGGGGGTCAGGTCGGCGAGCGGGGTGCGCCGGTAGATGCTCGCCATGTTGACCAGCGCGTCGATCCGGCCGAAACGGGCGACGGTCGCGGCGACCGCGGCCTCGGCCTGCTCCGGGTCGGTCAGGTCGGCCCGGATGGCGAGGCCCTCGGACCCGGCGGCCTCGACGTCGGCGACGGTCGCCTCGATGACCTCGCGGCTGTCGCGGTAGGTCATGGCGACCCGCCAGCCCAGCCCGGCGAGGGTCCGCGCCAGGTCCGAGCCGACTCGACGCCCGCCGGTGACGAGGACGGTCTTCCCCCCGGCCGTCACTTTTTGAAGACCCACGGCACGTCCGGCGTGCCGGCGCGGTGGTTCACCATGCGTGCCATGACGAACAGCAGGTCGCTCAGGCGGTTGAGATAGATCAGGAGCGGCGTGGGGACGTGCTCGCCGGGGAGGTTCGCCAGGTGGACGACCAGGCGCTCGGCGCGTCGGCAGACGGTGCGGGCCAGGTGGAACTGCGCCGCGCCCGGCGTGCCGCCGGGGAGGATGAAGCTGCGCTGCGGCTCGAGTTCCGCGACGCGCTCGTCGATGGCCCTCTCCAGCGCCTCGACGTGGGCGTCGGTGACCTGGTTGTGGAAGGGGCCCTCCGGGTTGGGGTCGGCCAGCGCCGCGCCCAGGGTGAACAGGTCGTCCTGGAGCCGCGCGGCGAGTTCGTCCTCGGGCGCGTCGAGTCCGTGGGCGCGGGCCACGCCGAGGGCGGCGTTCAGCTCGTCGACCGTCCCGTAGGCCTCGATCCTCGCGTCGTCCTTGCGGAGCCGCTGGCTCCCCAGGACGCCGGTCATCCCCGCGTCGCCCGTCTTGGTGTAGATCTTCACGTCGTCCCCGCCGCGTCGCCCAATGGTCATCCCTCGCCGGTTGACCTATACTAGCCGGTCGATCGTGGGCCACCAAGGAAGAATCGGAGACCGCGCCTCATGACCCCCACCGTCACGTCCGCCCTGATCCTGAGCGTCGCGCTGGCGTGCCAGCCCGGCGGCGGGGGGCAGCGCCCGCTCTCGCCGGAGGAGGTCGCGAGGCGGGAGTCGAAGCACCTGACGAACATCCGGCAGGCGACCTTCGGCTTCTTCCGCGCCGGCGAGGGGTACTTCAGCCGAGACGGCAAGAAGATTGTCTTTCAGGCGGTCCCGAACCTGCCGGAATCGATCTTCCTGGAGCCCGGGGCGAACCAGTACGAATACCAGATCTACGTGGCCGACCTGGAGGCGGGCGCGAAGCCCAAGATGATCAGCACCGGCGAGGGCGCCTGCACCTGCGCCTACTTCGCGCCGGACGGGAAGTCGATCATCTTCGGCTCGACCCACCTGAACCCCGCGCCTCCGTCGAGGCCCCAGTCGGCGTACAGCCGGTCGGGGAGTCGGTATCGCTGGAGCTTCCCGGACGGCATGGACATCTTCCGGTACGACCTGGAACGCGGCGGGCTGACCCGCCTGACCGACGCCGACGGCTACGACGCCGAGGGGAGCTATTCGGACGACGGCAAGTCGATCGTCTTCACCTCGATGCGCGACGGCGACGCCGAGATCTACATGATGGACGCCGACGGTAAGAACCAGCGGCGGATCACCGACGCCAGGGGATACGACGGCGGCCCGTTCTTCTCGCCCGACGGCCAGCGGATCATCTACCGCAGCGACCGCGCCGGGAACGACCTGCTCCAGATATTCGTCAACAACGTCGAGGGGTCCGAGGAGCGCCAGCTCACGGACAACGAGGCGGTCAACTGGGGCCCGTTCTGGCATCCCGACTCGAAGCACATCGTCTATTCGACCAGCCGCCACGGCCATTCGAATTACGAACTCTATCTGATGGACGTGGACTCCGGCGACGAGGAACGGCTGACCTACCACGACGGCTTCGACGGCCTCCCCGTCTTCAGCCCCGACGGCAAGAAGCTGATGTGGACCTCGAACGCCCGCGGCACCGACCGCAACAGCCAGCTATTCATCGCCGACTTCACGCTCGACCCCGCCCCCGAACCGAAGGAATCCCGATGACGGCGAAAGACCTGATCCGCGGCGCGCTGGCGACCTCCGAGATGATCATGGCCCGCTACCTCGAGGGGCTCGGGAAGGACGACCTCTTGATCCGCGCGGTGCCCGGCATGAACCACATCGCCTGGCAGGTCGGCCACCTGATCGACAGCGAGCGGGGGATGATCGAGGCGATCCGCCCCGGCTCCTCGCCGGCCTTGCCCGCGGGATTCGCCGAGGCCCATTCCAGGGACAACGCGTCGGACGACGACGCGACGAAGTTCCTCGCGCCCGAGGAATACCTTGCGCTCTGGAATGCGCAGCGGACCGCCACGAAGGCCCTGCTGGAGTCGCTGCCCGACGAGGAGTTGGATCGGGCCGATCCCAAGTTCCCGTCGTTCACGCCGACGGTCGGGCAGCTCCTGCACCTGGCGGCCAATCATCCGGTCCTGCACGCGGGACAGTTCGTCGCCGTGCGTCGCAAGCTGGGGCTGCCGATCGCGTTCTGACGGGTCATGGGAATCCGCCGGGCGGCGGCGAGGTCCGCGCCGCCCGGCCATCGCCGGCGCACGGATGGGGCTCGATAATGTCGCGCGGGAGGATTCGCATCGCGATCATCGGGGCCGGCGCGGTCGTGCGGTCCAGGCACGTCCCGGGCTTCCGGGCGATCCCGGGGGTGGAGCTGATCGGCGTCTGCAACCGGCGGCGCGAGTCGTCGGCCAGGGCGGCGCGGGAGCTGGGGCTCCCCACGATCTACGGCAACTGGGAGGAAGTGATCCAGGACCCCGACGTGGACGCGGTCCTCATCGGCGCCTGGCCCTACATGCACTGCCCGGTGACGCTCGCGGCGCTCGACGCCGGCAAGCACGTCCTGACGCAGGCCCGGATGGCGATGAACGCCCGCGAGGCCCAGCGCATGCTCGACCGGGCGCGCGAGTCTCCCGACCGGGTGGCGATGGTCGCCCCCAGCCCCTACGGGCTGGTCGGCGAGGCGTTCGTCCGCTCGCTGATCGAGGGGGGCTGGCTCGGCGCGCTCCGCGAGGTCCACGTCGACGGCCTGACGAATGAACTCGCCGACCCGGCGACGCCCATGGGATGGCGGCAGAAGACCCGCTACTCGGGCTTCAACATGCTGACCCTGGGCATCCTGCACGAGACCGTCTCGCGATGGATCCCGCAGGCCAGGCGCGTCCTGGCCTACGCGTCGAAGCTCGTCCCCGAGCGACTCGACCCCGAGAACCGGCGGACGAAGCCCGTCGGCACGCCCGACAGCGTCCAGGTGCTGACGACGCACGAGGACGGATCCGTGGGGACGTACCGCCTCAGCGCGGTCCTCTGGGGGGGGAACGCCATGAGCGTGGCGCTCCACGGCTCGGAAGGATCGCTTTTCTACGACCTTCGCACGGACCAGATCCGGGGCCTCCGGCGCGGCGAGGACGCGCCTCGCGCCCTGCCGATCCCCGACGCCCTTCGTGGCGGCTGGCGCGCCGAGGCCGACTTCGTCGCGGCCATCCGCGGCGAGCGTCCCGTCACCCACAACGATTTCGCCACCGGCGCCCGCGGGATGCAGTTCACCGAGGCCGTCGCCCGCAGCTCCCGCCACCAGGTCCCGGTGTCGCTGCCGCTGAAGGAGTTCTCCAACCCGAGCCTCTGAAGTCCCTCCTCCATGGCCGATCGGGCCAGCCGGGCCCGAATCCGCGCCGCGCCGCGGCGGCGCGATCGAAACGTATTCCAGGATTGGTGCCTCCCCATGACACAGCTTCCGCGTCCGAAGATGCTTCGTCCCCTGCTGTCGGCCGTCCTTCTCGGCGCCGCGTGCCTGGCGGCCTCGCCGGCGCGGGCCGACGGCCCGGAGTCGGTCCGGGTCATGAGCTTCAACCTCTGGCACGGCGGCGACGCCGGCAAGCAGCCGCTCGACGCCACGGTCGAGGTCATCCGGCGATCGCGGGCCGACGTCGTGGGCCTCCAGGAGACTGGCGGGACGGCCCCCAAGGGGGAGGAGCGTCCCGACCGCGCCGCCGAGATCGCCGAGCGGCTGGGGTGGCACTACCTGGATCAGGGGGGCCGCACCGGAGTCATCAGCCGCTTCCCGATCGTCGCCGCGACGCCGAGGAAGTGGGGCGCGAAGCTGGCGCTCCCCTCGGGCCGCCTGATGTACGCCTTCAACGTCCACCTGGCCCACGCTCCCTATCAGCCGTATCAACTTCTGCGCATCCCCTACGCCGACGGCGCGTTCCTGGGCACGGCGGACGAGGCGGTCCGCGCCGCCCGCGAGGCGCGGGGCGGCCAGGTCGCCGAGATGCTGGCCGAGGTGGCGGCCGTCGCCGCCGAGGGCCTCCCCATGGTCGTCACCGGCGACTTCAACGAGCCCTCGCACCGGGATTGGACCGACGCCGCCGCGAGCGCCGGGATCCACCCGCTGAGGGTGGAATGGCCGTCGACCCTGGCGGTCGAGGCCGCGGGGTTCGTCGACGCCTACCGCGAGGTCCACCCCGACCCGCTGGCCAGCCCCGGCGTGACGTGGACCCCGATCACGCGACCCGACGACCCCAAGGACCACCACGACCGCATCGACTTCGTGTTGGCGACCCCGAACGTCCAGGTCAAATCGGCCGAGATCGTCGGCGAATCGCGCGAGGCCGCCGACATCGTCGTGACCCCGTACCCCTCCGACCACCGCGCGGTCGTCGCGGAGCTGCTGTTCCCCGAGGTCGCGCCGTCCACTCCCGGGGAGTAAGCTGGCGTGAGCGAGTGCCGCGAGCGTGTAGTGACGGGGGATCGCAGAGAATGGAGATAATCAACAATACGAATGTATCGCGCCCGGGGCACCTCCCCGTCCGCTAGGCTCTCCAGTCTCTTAAGGCGAGCGGGTGCCCGAGCCGTTGAATTCGCTCGTAGTGGGCCGTATTGCCCGTGACCAGCTCCAGCCCATGCGTAAGGGCGATGGCGGCGATCATCGGGTCGGCTCGTCCGATCGGGAGCCCAACCCGCTCAAGCTGCCCCTGGATGTGACCGGCGAGTTCGGCGGCGGCCTGGTCGAAGCTCAGGACCTCCACCGACGGGATCCCCGACAGAAAGGCCCCAGGTTGCTTGGCGGCCTGTTTCTTAACGAGCCCCCGAACGACTTCCATGACGCTGATCACCGTTAGCGTGTACCGGCCATGCAAAGCCAGATAGTCAGCCCCGTTTCGAGCGACATTTGGGTCGACCGCCTTGCCGAGTTCCGAAAGCGTATCCGTATCGAGCAACGCCTTATTCACCGGCAGGGAGCCTCCAGGGGCGCTCCTCGCGAATAATCATCGCCTCCTCGACGACTTCGTCGAGGAGGTCCGGGGCGTCGTTGAAGATTCCGAGGATGGGGTCCGGCGGCCGGGTTCCGGACTCGGGAGGGGCGGGGTCGTCCAGTACGGTGACGCGGACTCGGCGACCGACCAGTTGATCGGCATGGCGGGTGACTTCCTCCCACAGCCCTTCGATGGTCCCGCGATCCATGGTGACACCTCGATTCTCGCACGACTCTGGGCCCGCGAATCGCACGGGACGCCCGTCGCTCAGTACGCGCTGCCGGCGAGGATCCGGACGCTGGCGTAGGGGCTGAATTCGGCGGTGCGGATGATGCCCTTGGCGTCGAGGGCCTGCTCCTTGAACTCGTGGTAGGGGAGCTCGTCGATGTCGACGTCGCCCACCAGCTTGAGGAGTTCCTGGAACAGGCGGGGGCTGTGCTCCTTGATCTCGGCGGGGACGGCGATGGCGTCGATGACCAGTTCCTCGGCCACGGCGCGGACGACGTCCAGCAGGCGGGGGATGCCCGGAGTGAGGGTGAGGTCGATGACGTGGGCGTCGCTGGGGAGCGGGTAGGCGGCGTCAACGATGAGGAGTTCGTCGGTATGGCCCAACTCGGCGAGGAGGGAGCAGATCGCCGGGTTGAGGATGCCGCCGCGTTTCATGGGAGCCCCTTCGTGGCTGTCGTCCGATTCGATCGCGCGGACGCCCCGGCGTCGCGATCGGCGACGTCGGCGGGCGTCCTTATTCCGTCCAGAGGGCCGGGGGGATTGGAGTCCCCCCGACGTCGCTAGTATAACGGTTGTGGAAACCGGGCTCCACCCAATCGACCGCACGCCGCCCACCCCCAGCCGCCAACGGACGAGGCGCGATGCCATCCCGCCGATCAAGCCTCCTCGTCCTGATCGCGATCGTCTCGGCCGCGCTCGGCTGCGGCCGAGACGAGCCCGACGGGTCGATCGTCGGCGAAGCCCCGGCCGCCGTCGCCCCCATCGAGACGACGGACGACCCCCGCCTCGCCCCCCTGCTGGACGCCGCGAAGACCTGGCGGCAGTCCGGCGGCCCGACGCGCGCCGTCGTGGACCAGGTCGTCCTGGTGGGGGACATCCCGGGCTTCCTCGACGCCCTTTCGACGTGGGACGCCCGGTCGTACTTCCCGATCCTGATCGACGACCCGCGCTGGACGATCCCATTCATCCGGGCGTTCCGGCCCTCGCAGATCGTGCGCTGGCCCGCGACGCCACGGCGTTACGGCGAGGGCCCCGTCGACGAGTGGGGGGCGGCCGGCGAGGCCGTGGCGCGGGCCTGGCGGGGCGACGCGGCGGAGACCGAGGGGCTCCCCCCTTCGGGGATGCGGCCGCGCGGGCTCGGGCCGACGCCCCCGGGGCTGGTGCTGTCGCATTACGGCAGCCCCTCCCTGGCGGGAGCCGCGGCGCTGGCGGCCGGGCGGTTCCAACCGCTCGTCAGGGTCGGCAAGGTCGTCGCCGAGGATCGCCAGGCCGAGCCGCTGGGGTTCGGGTCGACCCTCACGGAGCGGCAGGCGCTCGCCTTCGCCCGAAGGGTGGAGGCTCGGGTGGCGTCCGTGACGAGGAGTTACCGGAGCCTTGGCGACGAGGTCGACTTCCTCACCCTGGCCGGCGACTGGCCCTATCGCTACAACGTCGACCAGAAGGAAGGGCTCGCCCGGGGGGACCGGGCCGTCGACGACCTGGTCGGCCGCGACATGGACCCGCGCCGGGCCGAGGAGCAGGGGACCTGGGGCCGCTGGGCCTTCACCGGGCGGCTCCTGGGGGACGCCCCCGCGTCGGTGTATCGGGCGATGTCGGCGCTGTTCCTCCAGCCGGAATCGGCCCTGCTGTGGAACACCTACGGCGGGGGCGCGCCCTGGTCGGACTACGACGTGACCGGGGCCGTCGCGACACTGGGGCTGATCCGCCCCGGCGCGGTCGTGGCCCGCGCCGGCTCCCGCGCGGACCTCGCCGCCTGGCATGAGTTCGCACGCCCGCCCTGGGGCCGCGACCTCCTGATGATGAACTCGTCGGGCTCGCCCGAACGGTTCTCGATCGCGGGGGGCTCGGGCCTGGTCGGCGACGTGCCGCTCTGGGGGTCGGCGGCGGTCGTCATGATCCACAGCTTCTCCGCCGCGGACCCGACCAACCCCGACACCATCGCCGGGAGGTTCCTCGAGCGCGGCGCGTTCATCTACTACGGGTCGATGAACGAGCCTTACCTGATCGCCTTCCGCACCCCCTACATCGCGTCTCAGCTCCTGGTCGCCGGGCTGCCGCTCTCCGCCGCGCTGCGGCAGGAGCCCGGGGAGGCCCTGGGCCTGCCGTGGCGGCTGGTTTACCTTGGCGATCCGCTCTACCGTATCGATCCAGAGACGGCGCGAAGCCGCCCGCCGAGGACTCCGCCCGACCCGCCGCCCCCGGACGCGTTGGTGCTCGCCGCGAGCCCGGGGCCCGACACCGACGACGCCGCGCGGTTGCTCGATTGGTGCTACGAATCGTCGCTGATGGCCGCGGCGACGTTCGGCGTGGCGGCCACCCCCGCGGTGCTCCGGGCCCTGGACGGCCTCGATCGGGGCGGCCTCGACGCCGGCCGACGGGCGAAGCTCGACGCCTTGCTGATCGACCGCTCGCTCGCGGCCGGCGACATCGGCGGGCTCCTCGACCGCCTGCTTCGCATCGCCCCCGACGATCGGTCGCCGGTCGTCTGGCGCGCCATCGAGACGGCGGCCTTCGATCGACTCGACGCGTCCATCCGAGACGGCCGCTTCGACGACGCCCTGAACCTCTGGGCAAGGATCGCGTCTGGTCCATGGGGGCTGGAGACCGACCTCCCCGGCGAGCTGACCAGCCGGCTCGCCGACTCGCTCCCCCCGGAGCGGATCCCGGAGTTCCGGCGGCGGCTCGTCGAAGTCCGGGACGGGCTGGACCCGACGCGGATCCCCATCGAACGTGCGAGAATGCTGGAGGAAGCGTCGCGGAAGGTCGATAAAGATCGGGCGAGGTGAACCCGCCCGGCGAATCCCGACGGGCGGCGGCAAGTCTGCTTGCCCTCGCGCCGGGGTTAGGGTAGTTTAGAACGCCTGCGACGGGGGGAGCCAACCTAACCCCTCCCAGAAACATCGATCGGCGCCGTAGCCAAGTGGTAAGGCAGAGGTCTGCAAAACCTCCACCCCGAGTTCGAATCTCGGCGGCGCCTCTCTCCAAATCAGACGACGAGACTCCACCCTCGCCCGATATTCACGGGGCCGCCGAGCGATCGGGCGGCCCCGCGTTATTTCGAAAGCTCCCCGTGAATCCGTACGGGGCCACCGTCGCCCGAACCCATGGCGCTACCCCATGCGCTACCCGGGTAGCCGCGCCTTCGCGGCCAGGACCCAGGCCGGGTCGCGCGGTCCGACAGGCGATCCGGGCCGCTCGATACTCCGTCGGCGGGGCCGGCGCGGGTCGTGCCTTTCAGGGGGTATCCGGCGGGGCGAACGGGTCGTCGGGTATTGGGGGCAGGCCCCCTTCGACGTCCAGGATCAGCCCCTCCCAGGCCGCGCCGTGGAGCAGGAAGGCCGCGCCCTCCGACCCCTCGGAGGTGGCCGCGCAGACCCAATCGGAGAGGAACTTCGAGCCGAGGATGAGCCGGACCGGTTCGTCACGGCCATCGATCTCGGCGACGATCGTCAGCCGAGGGTGGAGCAGGCCGGAGCCGGGGGGGAACGGCCCTGCGTACTGGATGAAGCGGATAGCTCGCAGTTCGGACAGGGCGCGCGTCAGGCTATCGAACCGGGAGAGGTCGACGCCTCCCGTCGGGGTGCCTGCCTCCGCGATCCAGTCGGCCGGGCCCCCCTCCGGTCGGGCCCGGTGGCGGTAAGCGAGCCGCCGCGTCTCCGATTGGAGGACCAGGCGACGGACCGCCTCGGGGCGGAACGAAAGGACGCGCGTGTCGTGGAACTCGGCCGCGAGGGGCGCGAGGGCCTCGGCCTGGAGGGTGAACACGGCGGGGAAGTCGGCGAGGACGGCGTAGTGCCTGGAAGGGTCGTCGGCCGTCGCCGAGCCGACGAGGAGGCTCCCGGGCGTCCGGCCTTCCCAGAGGACTTCCAGCAGCGGCGACGTCAGGCCGAATCGCGTCAGGTCGCCGTCCGCGTCGGCGACGAAGCTCGACGCCCGCAGCTCGGCGAGCCGAGCGAGCGCCGAGGTGACGGCGGCGAGGTCCGCGTCGGCCTCCACGGGCCGGGTCATCTTCCATCGGTTCGGCGCGCCGGAGGGGTCGGCGGGCTCCAGGACCGTCGTCCTGCCCGGCCTGACGATCGTCAGCCGGGTCACGGCCGTCGGCTGGGGCGTCGGCAAGGCCGTGTCGCGGAAGGCGTGCCGTGACTTCGGCAGGGCCGAGACGAACAGATCCGGCAGCGCGATGATCGCGTCGTCTCCCTCCACCTGGGCGAACACCACCTTCCGCAAGGCGTCGTGCCGGCCGATCGCCAGCGAGAGGGCCAGCTCGGGGGCGGCGTCGGACGCCCCGGAGTCGCCCCCGTCCCGCCAGATCCGCAGCCGGAGCGCGGGGGGATCGACCCCCGGGGCGCCGACGGTCCCGGGCTCTTGGAAATCGAGCGCGTAGAGGTCGTTCGCGGCCTTCAACAGCGCTTCGACCTGGTCCTGGTCGGTCCGCGAGGCCACCGGCGAGGTCAGCGACCACCCTCCCGCGTCGCGCTCCAGGTGGAACGGCCCACCGGGGGCGTCAATCTCGACCCGGACGACGGCCGACGGGTCGAACTCAGCAAGGCGATAGTCGCGCAGGTCCTTGAGGGCCTCGGGCAGCCGGCGGACGAATCGGCCGTCCACGGCCATCACGTCGTCGCGCCCTCCAAGCCGTATGTAGACCTGGTCCGGGCGGTCCGGGGGGGACGAGCCTATCATCAGGGTCAGCGGCCCCGACCCGGGCGCGGCGGGCTTCAGCTCGACCGTCGCGGCGGGGGGGGCGAGCCCGAAAGGGGCATAGTCCTCGGGGCGATCGGCGACGAAGCCCCCCGCGTCGGGGGCGACCCGGAGGTCCGCGAGCGCCTCGCACAGCCGGTCGATCCGGGCGCCGTCGGCCGGGAAACCCACGGGAGAGGTGAGCCGCCACTCGCCGCGACGGCCGCGCTCGGCCTTGGCGTCGAGCCCGTCGCGGTGGATTGAGATGGCGGAGATCGGGAACGTCCACGGGGGGACCGGGGAGGTCTCCCGCCAGTCGACGGCCGGGCGGTCGACGTCGGCCAGCGCCCGCGCCGGGACGACAGCGACGGGGCCGTCGGGCCCCGGCCTGACGAATCGCTCCTGGCCGATCTCGCGCCCCACCTCCAGCGTCGCGACGGGGGGGGCGTCGGGATCGGTCCAAAGTCTCGCCACCGCCGCGGGGGGGGCGAGTCCGAAGGAAGACGGCCCCCCATCGAGGACGCCGGCTTCGGGGGACTTGCGCAGGCCCCGGATCGTCCCGACCAGCCGCGCCACCTCCTCGGCGGAGGCGTCGACCCCGCCGGCCTCGGCGATCGTCCAGCGGCGAGGTCCCCGGCGTTCGAAGGTCAGCCGCTCGTCGCCCCGGGCGAGTTCGACCTTCCTCACGTCGGCCGGGTCCAGGTCGATCAGCTCGGGCAGCACCCTATCTCGACGCCGAAGGCGCTCGGCCTCGGTGAGCACGCCCGCCCGCTCCAAGCCCCAGAGGGCCAGCAGAGCCGCGAGGAAGGCGGCGGCCAGGACGTATGTCGATCGGGCTCGGCGCATGGTCCCTGGGTCCGACGGGTTCGTGGATCAGTCGCGGCGGACGAAGTAGACCAGGGCCCCCAGCGCGCCGATGGTCGCCGAGGCCACCAGCGTCGGCGCCAGGACCAGTCGCCACCGCAAGCCGGGGTCGGCCACGAGGGTCAGGGCCGAGTGGACCTTGGCGGGGACCCCGACGGAGTCTCCGCGGCCCCGAAGCCACGCGGCGGCGTTCATCAGCAGGTCCAGATTCGTCGGCTCGGCCTCGACCACGGCGTCCTCGCCGAACGATCGGCTCGAGATCAGCACCAGCCTGGGAGAAGGGGCCGGCGTCTTGCGCTCGGCGACGGCCGTCGCCACGATCGCCGGGCCCGGCCGATCCTTCTCCGGCTCGAGCTCGGGCGACGCCGCGGCGGGGTCGAAATCGGACTCAACCCACGACGTCGGGCCGCTCCGCAGCATGGGCTCGGGGACCATCCGGGGGTTGATCGAGGCGGGCGAGTCGTCCGCCGCCCCTGGCGTCCCGACGACATGGATCGGCGAGGCGTCGACGATCAGCGCGGCGCGATCGCCGGGGATGCCGTCGGTCGTCGGGTGCCGCAGCGTCGGCTCCAGCGGGCAGAACGCGAACGAGGCTCGCCCCCTCAGGTTGAGCCGAGGGTCGACGATCGTGCCCGGCCCCAACTCCAGGTTGAACGACTTGAGGAGATCCTCCAGGCCGGTCGGCGCCGAGCCGTCGAGGCAGGCCAGGATCGGCGCGCCGGAATCGACGTACTCCCGGAGCCGCGCGACCTCCTGGGGCTTGAACGCCTCCCTCGCCCCCGCGATGACGATCAGCTTCACATCTTTCTGGATCTCACCATCCAGCAGGCTGAGAGCCGCCGGCTCGTACCCCGAGGCGACCAGGCGCGCCTTCCAGAGTTCCAGCGCCGGGCCACCTTCCCTCGGCCGGCCGAAGCCCGGCTCGCCGTGCCCGGTGGTGAAGCCGACCTTCACCACGGTCTTTCGGCGGAGGCGGATCAGGGCCGAGGTGATCGCGTCCTCTCCCCGGAAGGTCGAGGCGTAGACGCCCGCCCCGCCGCCGGGAACGGGCCCTTCGGACTCGAACATCTCCTGATTGCCGATCGCCGCGAATCGCGGCCCGTCCTCCGCGGCGTACTCGATCAGGACGCCGCCGCCGGGCATCATGCCCAGCTCCGGGGCGCGTCGGGCCAGCTCGTCCCCCCGCGACAGCTCGGCGTAGCGGTCGAGCCGCTCGACCCGCACGAGGTCGGGCCGGGCCGAGCGGTAAAGCTCCAGGAGCTGCGCGACGCGGTCCTCCTGACGGCGGGCCAGGGCGCTGCGGCCGTGGACGAGATGGAACGTCACGGGGACGTTCAGTGACTCCACCTGATTGCGGCTCAGGCTGGCGAGCGAGTGGGTCCGCTCGCGGGTCAGGTCGACGACGTGGCCCCCGTATCGGAACGCGATCACGTTGACGACGATAAGGATCCCGGCCGCGAGCGTCGCGTTCAGCGCGGCCCGCGAGAGCGTCACCGTACGCCGCAGCGACGGGCTGACGTGCCGGTAGCGGTCGTTCACGACGACCAGCGTCGCGACCAGGCCGAACCCCATCGCGAACGCCGGCAGCGACCACGCCACCCCGTGATACGCGGCGAGCACGGCGCCCAGGACGATCAGCGACAGCCCGGCCGCCACCCCCGCCGTCACCTTGTTGCGATACGACGCCGTCGGCGCGACGGCTTCCGCCTCCGCCTCCGCCGGGGCCCCCCGGAGGATCCAGGCGAATAGCGGCCCGGCGATCGCCGCCGAGACGACGAGCCACGGCTCGGGACGCCCCAGCGGTCCCCATGCGTCGACGGGCGAGATCATGGGCGAGGCCCCCCCAGAACGTCGAGGCTCAACATCCCCGCCTCGCGGCCAGGAGCGTCGTCGTCGCGTACAGGGCGAAGACGCAGGCGGAAAGGTGCAAGGCGACCGCCCGGAGGTCCAGCCGGCCCAGCGCGAAATCGTGGATCTGGCGGATCACCGCGACGTGCCGCGCCGCGTCCGACCAGGCCGTCCACCCCCGCGCCGCCGGCATGTACGCCGCCAGCAACGTCATCACGACGAGGACGAACAGCGCCACGAACGTCCAGATCGCCGCGACCACCTGGCTCCTCGTCAGCGAGCTGAAGAACAGGCCGATCGCCACGAAGGCCATCCCCATCGTCGTCAGCCCGACCCCCAGGCTGATGAACGGGCCGACGTCGAAGGGATACCTCCCCTGATGGTACAAAAACGGCAGGTAGATCGCGAACGGGACCAGCAGCGCAAGGTACATCACGACCCCGGCCAGCCACTTCCCCACCACGATGTCCGCCTCGGTGATCGGCGCCGTCGCCAGCGTCTCGATCGTCCCCGAGCGGTTCTCCTCCGCGAGCATCCGCATCGTCAAAACCGGCACCGCGACCAGGATCCCGAACCAGAACGGCGTGCTGCCGGAGATGTAGGCGCTCATCGGGTCGCGCAGGCTGGAGAACTCGACCTGCGGCCGGGCCAGCGACTCCACCAGCTCCCAGAAATTCAGGAAGGCGACCACCTGGAAGCCCAGCATGACGAGGTACGCGGTCGGGCCGAGGAAGTACGCGGCCAACTCGCGGGCGGCGATGGTCGGGACGTGTCGCATGGCTCAGACCGCCTCCCGATTCATGGCGTCGAGATCCGCGCGGTTCACGGCCTCGACGAACAGCTCCTCCAGCGAGCGTCGCCGGCGCTCCAGGGCGCGGATCGGCCAGCCGCCGGCCGAGAGGCGAGACGAGAGGCCCTCGCGCGGGTCCTCGCCGGGGCGCGGGGTCACGTCGACGGAGGCGACCCCGTCCCGCTCCCACTCCAGACGGGCCGCCGCGACGCCGGGGACGACCGAGGCCGCCTTGCGGATCGCGTCGCCGGGGCCGCGGGCCTCCACCCGGATCGCGTCGTCGGCGCGGAAATCCTCCAGGCGGCCGTCCAGCGCGATCCGGCCGCGGGCGATGACGACGACGCGGGAGCAGACCGCCTCGACCTCCGACATGATGTGCGTGGACAGCAGGACGGTGTGCCGCTCCCCCAGCTCGCGGATCAGGGCGCGGACCTCGCGGACCTGGATCGGGTCCATGCCGGCGGTCGGCTCGTCCAGGATCAGGATCGGCGGGTCGGCGAGGATGGCGTCGGCCAGCCCGACCCGCTGCCGGAACCCGCGCGAGAGCTTGCCGATGGTCCGGTCCTCGACCTCCCCCAGCCCGCATCGCGAGACGGCCTCGGAGACGGCCCGGCGGCGGATTGACCGCGGCACGTCCTTCAGCTTGGCGCGGAAGCGGAGGAACTCGCGGACCCGCATCTCGGGATAGAGCGGGACGTTCTCGGGCAGGTAGCCCACGGCTCGGCGGGCCTCCAGCGGCTCGTCGAGGACGTCGCGGCCGTTGACCAGGGCCCGGCCGCTCGTCGGGGCGATGTACGTTGTCAGGACGCGCATCGTCGTGCTCTTGCCGGCCCCGTTGGGGCCGAGCAGGCCCGCGACCTCGCCGCGGCCCAGCTCGAACGAGATGCCGTCGAGGGCCCGCACGGGGCCGTATGTCCTGGTGAGCCGTCGCGCCTCGATCATCGCGCCCTCGCCTCAGACGCGGCCAAGGAGCCGCCCCAGCCCCAGCCGGAAGATGATCCAGAGCGCGGTGGCCGCCTCCCGCGAGTTGATCTTCGAGACCCCCGCGCGGCGGTTCTCGAACAGGATCGGCGTCTCGCCGAAGCGGCAGCCGACCTGCCGGCACCAGAACAGGATCTCTTCCTGGAACGAGTAGCCCCGGGAGCGGACCCGGGAGAAGTCGATCTCGGCGAGCTTCGAGACCCGGTAGCAGCGGAACGCGCCGCTGTTGTCGCGGGTCTTCAGCCCGAGGAAGGTCCGGGCGTACAGGTTGATGCCCGTGCTCATGAACTTCCGCTTGAGGTTGAACCCCCCCTCCACGCCGCCGCCGGGGATGTAACGCGAGCCGATCATGACGTCGCGGTCGACCATCCCGGCCAGGAGCGCGGGGATGAATCGCGGGGGGTGGCTGAAGTCGGCGTCCATGTTCAACAGGTAGTCGAACTCGTGCTCGATCGCGTAGGCCATCGCCTCCAGTGTCGCCGTCCCCAGGCCGAGCTTGGCGGGGCGGTGGATGACGGCCACGCCCGGCAGGGTATCGACCAGGCGGTCGGCGATCGCGCCGGTGCCGTCCGGGGAGTTGTCGTCGATGATCAGGACGGAGGCGTGGGGGGCGAATTCCCGGATGCCGGCGACGAGGGGCTCGATGTTCCCGGCCTCGTTGAAGGTTGCGAGGGATACGACGAGCCTCGGCGGGGCGGTCGCCGACGGTTCAGGGGTCATGGACACGGCGCTCTCTTCTCCGGGCGCGACGGGGGCCGGCGCGTCGCGGCCCACTTCCCTCGGACGATGGGATAGTATGCACGATCCCGGCGGTCCGGGGAAGTCGGGCGCGACGACGGGCCGCGCGAGGTCAGCCGCCGGCGGCCGGGAGCCAGATGAGCAGCACCGACGAGCCTTCGGCCTCCTTTGGGTCGGCGTCCGGGCCGATCGCCGGCGGGGGGGGAGCCTCGTCGGCCGTCGCGGGGGCTTCGCCGGGGACGCGGAGCGCCATCTCGCGACGTGGCATGAGGATCTCGGCCGCGGGATCGCCTCGCAGGGTGGTGGCGGTCCCGGCCCGGCCCAACTCGGCGAGGAGCGGGGGGCCGGACTCCTGTTCGACGAGACCGTCCGGGAAGGCGTCGGCCAGCCGCATGCGCAGGGTCTTCAGCTCGCCGGGGTCCAGCTCGGCCGCGAAGACCGCGGCCCCGGGCCGGCCGTCGGCGGCGGGGAGGTCGAAGCGGTGGAAGTCGCGGCGCGAGGAGAGGCCCACCAGGCGGGCCACCTCCGCCAGCTCCGCGGCGTCGGCCGGCCGCCCCCGATTCGCCAGCAGGAGGCGGACCGGGCCCGCTCGCTCCAGCAGCCGGCGCGCGATCAACGGCCGATCGTCCGGCGGCCCGACGAACTCGCGCGTCGCGACGGGCACCGAAGCCGGCGTGGCGGCGACCTCCGCGACCGGCTCGGGGGACGGGAGCGGCGGGGCGGCGATCGACGCGACGACCGGCGGGGCGATCGCGGGGGTCGCGGCGGGCGGGGTCGGGCGCGGACGCGCGACCGAGTAGGCGGCCAGACCCCCGGCGAGCAGCACGACGGCCGCCGCGGCGCGCGAAGCGAGCCGGGCCCGTCGCCGCGCGGCGATCCGGCGGAGCACCGCCCCGGAGAGATCCGGCGGGGAGGGCCGGGAAAGGCCGGCGACCAGGTCGCGGACGGCCGAGATCGACCGGAGTTCCTCCGCGAGCGCCGGGTCGGACGCGGCGGCGGCCTCGGCGGCCCGCCGCCGCTCCGGGGGAGGCTCGTCGTCCAGGAGATCCAGGATATCGAGGGGCGGTTGGTCGCTCATGTCTGCCCTGGGGTCGGGGGGGCTTGCGGGGGGGAGGGCGTCTGGGCGCGCCCGATCAGGTGATGATCCGCTCCACGTCCTGGGCGTCCGCGTCGGACGCCTCCTCGTCGGCCAGCGGGAGCAGCCGCCGCCGGAGCTGCCTGCGGGCCCGGTGGAGCCGGCTCCGGACCGTGCCGACGGGGATCCCGAGCAGTTCGCCGATCTCCTCGTAGCGACGGCCCTCGAAGTCCTTCAGGACCACCACGGCGCGGTGGTCGGGCTCCAGGGCGGCCAGCGCCGACTCGACCAACGCCTCGCGCTCGGCCCGCTCGGCCCGCTCGGAGGGGACGCTGGAGGGGGACTCGTCGGGGGGGTCGTGGGCCGGCCCGGCCCCGATCGGGCCCGTCAGGCTCAGCGCCCGGCGGGATCGCCCGCGCCTCAGCCGATTCATCGCCAGGTTGACGGCGATCCGGTAGATCCACGTGTAGAAGGAGCTCCCGCCTCGGTACTGGTCCAGCTTCTCGAACCCGCGGACGAATGCGTCCTGGAGCACGTCCAGGGCGTCCTCGCGCGACCCGACCAGGCGCAGCACGACCGGGTAGAGCCGGTCCTGGCACCGGGCGACGAGCTCGCCGTAGGCCTCGGTCCGTCCGGCGCGGCAGGCCGCCACCAGGCTGGAGTCGTCGCGGTCGCTGGTCATTTGATGGGTTGGACGCCCCGGGGCCGCGGAAAGTTCCCGGGGTTTCGCCGTTCGGGCCGGGTTCCGCCGCGCCGTATGGGTTGATTATGGCCCGCCCGGCTCCCCGCGCCAAACCCCGCGGCCTCGCGCGTGCGTGGGTGAATAGGCCTATGAAGTCACGGATCGAGAAAAATGGCGGCCTCCTTGCCAGCCGCGTGAGGATTGATAGACTCGAATACTCCAATCCGTCTTCAACATCAATGACTAGCAACTGATAATATGTTTGATGCGCCCGCCGCGTCGGCGGGCGCCCTCGCGCGACGGTCGACGTCCGACCGACCCGGCCCCGGCGGCCCCGACGGCCCCGGGGCCGACGCGCGAGCCCATCTCGCCCCGCCCGACACCCGAGAGACACCCCATGAGAACGCCGAGGCGTGCCGTCGGCTTCAGGCCGTCGTTCGATCGCATGGAAGTCCGCGCGTTGCTGAGCGCGGCCGGCGCCGAGCCGCCGAATCTCGACCGATCCTCCCCGGGAGTGGTGTTCTCCGACGTCGCGCAGCTCATGGAGGGCTGGGGCCGGCTGACCGCCGACCAGTGGGTGAGGGACGCCTCGATCCCCAGGTCCGCCGCCGGCTACGCGAAGGCCCCGGCGACGGCCTTCGCGTCCCTGCGGAGCTACCCGGACGGCCTGTACCAGGTGAGCTACCGGGGGAGGGCCACGGTCCAGTTCTCCGGGATCGGCGCCCTGATCGGCCCGATGACCACGGGCCCCGACGGCGTGACCCGCGGGATCGTCCAGGTCGGGGGCGCCGCGGGCGCGGGCTCGGCGGAGCGCCAGCTCTACATGACGATCACGTCGACCGACTCCGCCTCGCCCATGTCCGACCTCCACGTCTGGGCGCCGGGGTACGAGGACGGCGAGCGGCTCTACATGCAGGAATACGTCGCCGCGCTGGAGCCGTTCGACTTCCTCCGGTTCATGGTCTGGAGCTACACGAACAACTCGACCGACTCCCGGTGGTCGCAGCGGACGCCCTCGGACAGCTTCGGGAAGAACGGCGCGGTCGCCTCCTATGAGGAGATGATCGCCCTGTCCAACGAGACCGGCAACGACGTCTGGCTGACGGTCCCCGCCCTGGCCGACGACGACTACCTGCGCAACCTCGCGGCGCTGGTGCGGCGCGAGCTCGACCCCGGGCTGAAGGTCTACATCGAGTACAGCAACGAGACCTGGAATCCCATCTTCACCGCCTACCACCAGATCCTGTCGATGGCGAGGGCCGACTCCAGGGTGACGGCGACGTCCGATCGGGGGCGGGTGGCCCAGAAGACGGGGCTCGAGGCGGCCCGCGTGGCCCGGGCCTTCTACTCCGAGTTCGGGGCCGATTCGGACCGGGTGATCCCGGTCTTCGCCGGCTGGACCATCTACCCCGACGTCCTCGAGCAGGGGCTGTCGGCCGTGCAGCGCGTCTACGGCGACGCCTCGGAGGTCTTCAAGGCGACGGCCATCGCCCCCTACATCAACGTGGACCCGTCGCACAAGAACTCCACCGACCCGAGGGTGCTCGTCGCGTCGATGGAGGCCCATATCGAGTCGCAGGCGACCTTCGTCCGGCGCAGCGCGGCGGTCGCCGCGGCGTACGGCCTGCCGCTCGGCGCCTACGAGGCGGGCGTCCACCCGTCCCGCGTGACCGACCTCGACGTCCGCTACGCGCTGGTCACCGACCCCGTCATGTACGACCTTTACCGCAAGTACGACGCGATGTGGAAGGCGTCGGGCGGCGACTTCATGTCGTACTTCACCGCGTTCGATTCCGGGGAATTCTGGGGCCTGAGGCGCGACGCCACGGTCCCGGGCGGCCCGAAATGGGACGCCGTGATGAGCCTGATCCTGTCGCCGGGCGACGCCGACGGCGACGGCGTCGTGGGATACTCCGACTTCCAGATCGTCGCGGCGAACATGGGCCGGGACGGCCTCTGGTGGTCGCAAGGCGACTTCAACCATGACCGGAAGGTGGACGAGCGCGACCTGGCGTTGCTGAGGGCGAACCTGGACCCCGGCTCGCTGACCGCGGCCCAGGCCGCCGAGATGGCGACGCGGCTCGCGCCCACGGTCGTGACCCCGGGTCAGGCGACCACGATCCGGGTCTATCCCGAGAAGGCGGCGGCCGACCTCTCCCCGTCCGGCGGACCGTTCGTGAGGGATGGCGTCTACAACGGCGGGGCCGGCGCGGGCCGGATGAGCCTCGGGGGCGTCACCTACTCCAGGGGGCTCGGGGCGTCGGGCCAGTCCACCATCACGATCCCGATCGGGCGGGGGTACACGAACTTCTCGGCCGTCATCGGCGTGGACGACCGGGCCGGCGCGGGCGCGGGCGCGGCCGTGTTCCGCGTCATCGGGGACGGCCGCGTCCTCTACACGTCGCCGACGATGGCGGTCGGGGTCGCCCTGCCGATCTCCGTCGACGTCTCCGGCGTCTCCAACCTCACGCTGGAGGTGAGCTCCCCCGCCGGGTCGAACTCGGCCATCCCCGCCGACTGGGCCGAGGCCCGGCTCGTCGACGCGCGGTCCGCGACCGGGACCGCGCCGACGCTGAGGTGGACGGTGAAGAAGGGAAGCGCGACTGTCGCGACCGCGACGGGCCCATCGTTCGTGTTCGCCCAGGTCGCCGCCGGGGATTACGTCGTGACCGTCGACGCGACCGACTCGCGCGGCGTCACCTCCCGAGCGTCCGCCCCCATCCGGGTCGCCGCGCCCGCCCCCCAGGCGACGGTCGCCTATCGCGGGGCCGAGGGGACCTCGGGACGCCGGGTGTCCATCGCCGGCCGCTCCGGCGCGATCGTGGCCGGCGACTCGGGGATCTACCCCGCGTACGCCTCGCTCTCGGTCGCCGGCGCGACCACGACCGTCTGGTCGCGGAACACGAAGGATCATCGCGCGCTCGCCTCGTTCCTGTCGAGCAACCGGATCGCCACCGCCTGGACGGGCGGCTCGTTCACCATCGCGGTGAACCTGGACGACGGCGCCGTCCATCGGGTCTCGCTGCACATGATCGACTGGGACTTCGGCCGTCGGGCCCAGCGGATCGACGTCGTCGACGCCGTCACGGGCGCCGTCCTGGACTCCCGTAGCTTCTCGAGCTTCGAGGGGGGGACTTACGCGAGCTGGGACGTCGCCGGAAACGTCGTGTTCCGGGTCGTCGGCACGGGGGGCGCCGGGGCCGCCGTCAGCGCTGTGTTCATCGACGAGGTCGCCGGCACCAATGCCTACGCCGGGTCCGACTCGATCACCCGCGGCGCGTGGCGGGGGACCTACGGCAGCGGCGGCGCCGTCCTCCCCGAGGCCGCCCCCGTCCTGCCGGCCTACGCCACCGTGTCGGTCTCCGCGGCCTCGGTGAACAGCAACACGCGATCCGGGCCGGATGGCCGCGGCCTCGAGCTCCCCAACGGCATCGCCCGCAAGCCCATCTCCTGGACCGGGCGCCAGATCCTCGTCGACGTCAACCTGACCGATGGCCGCCCCCATCGGGTCTCCCTGTACATGCTGGACTACGCGACGAACGAGCTCGTCCAGAGGGTCGAGCTCGTCGACCCGGCGACGGGGAAGGTCCTCGACGTCCGGGAGGTCACGCAGTTCAACGAGGGCGTCTACCTGTCGTGGAACGTGAGCGGCCGGGTCATGTTCCGGATCGTCTCCGAGACGAACTCCCCCGCGGTGCTCGGCGGCGTCTTCATCGACCATGAAGCCGGACCCAACCCGGGGCCGACCCCGGCCCGCGTCCCGGCCGACGCCGACTTCCTGGGGACCGACACGGTCTCGAAGGGCAACCACGCCGGAGCCCACGGGAGGGACGGGAGCTTCGCGCCCGACGCCACCTATTTCCCCGCGTCCTACGCCGACTGGTCCATCTCGGGTGCCCAGCGCCGTCGCTGGGCGAACGGTTCGAGCGACCCGCGGGCCCTGGGCTCGGGATCGCAGCGCAACCTGGCCGGCTGGCACGGCAACACGTTCACGATCGACCTGAACCTGACGGACGGGCGTACCCACAAGGTTGCCCTCTACATGGTCGACTGGGATTCGTCGTCCCGGGTCCAGCGGGTCGAGCTGATCGACGCGGCCACCGGCAACGTCCTCGACTCGCGGTCGGTCTCCTCGTTCAACGGCGGCGTCTACCTGATGTGGAACGTCACCGGCCAGGTGCGGTTCCGCGTCACGCGGATCGGCGGCGCCGACGCCGTCGTCAACGGCATCTTCTTCGACCAGGAGACGCTCCCGACCCCCAGCGTCGGGAACCGCTTCCTGAGCGTGGACACGTCCACCCAGGGGACGTGGCGCGGGAAGCTCGGCATCCAGGGCGCGCTGATCCCCGCCAACGGCAACACGCTCCCGTCCTTCGCCAGGGCGGAAGTGACCGGCGGCGAGCGGATCTGGGCCTCGACCACCACCGACCCTCGCGCCTCGACCCTGATCTCGGGGACCTCGCGGCGGGCGTCGGCTTGGGAGGCCTCGACCGTCACGATCTCGCTGAACCTCACGGACGGCCGGGCCCACAAGGTCTCCCTTTACTTCCTGGACTGGAGCCGGGCCAACCGCGTCCAACGCGTCGAGATGATCGACCCGGCGACCGGCCGGGTCATCGACTCCCGCGACGCGTGGTCGTTCGGCGAGGGGGTGTACCTGTCGTGGGTGGTCAGCGGCAAGGTCCAGTTCCGGGTCACCTCCTCCGGAGGGGCGCCCGCCCTGGTCAGCGGGCTCTTCATCGACGAGGCCCCTAACGCCACGACCACCGCGACGGCCCGGTTCCAACAGTCGGACACGTCCACCCAGGGGACGTGGCGCTGGGCCTACGGCTCCCAGGGCGCCCTGATCTCCGGCGTCGGCAATAGCCTCCCGTCCGACGCTCGGGCGGAGGTGTCCGGCGGCGAGCGGATCTTCGCCTCGTCGACCACCGACCCCCGCGCGTTGTTGTTGACCTCGGGGACCACGCGGCGGGCCGCCGCCTGGAATGACTCCAGCGTCGGGATCACGATGAACCTGACCGACGGCCAGGCCCGCAAGGTGTCGCTCTACTTCCTCGACTGGTTCCAGTCGAACCGCGTCCAGCTGGTCGAGCTGATCGACCCGGCGACCGGCCGGGTCCTCGATTCGCGGACGGTCTCCTCGTTCAAGGACGGCGTGTACCTGACCTGGGAGGTCAGCGGCAGGGTCGAATTCCGCGTCAGCGCCGCCGGCGGCCTCTCGGCCCTCGTCAGCGGGCTGTTCATCGACCCCGCCACCGGCGGCGGCACCGACCCCGGCGACGGCGGCACCGACCCCGGCACGGATCCCGGCGACGGCGGCACCGACCCCGGCACGGACCCGGGCGACGGGGGTGGGACCGACCCCGGCACGGACCCCGGCACCGACCCCGGCACCGGGCCCGGCGACGGCGGCGGCTCCGAGGGGGGCGACTCCCGCTTCCTGGCGTCCGACGCGGCCACCCGGGGCAGCTGGCGCGGGGCCTACGGCTCCCAGGGCGCCCTGATCGCCGGCGACGGCTCCTCGCTCCCGTCCCAAGCCCGGGCGGAGGTGGCCGTCGGCGACCGGGTGTTCGCCGAGTCGACCACCGACGCCC